>NZ_DJTF01000191.1:5378-71530 GCF_002438125.1 Pseudomonas sp. UBA6315 | reverse complement strand
AGTCAAATGAATTTTCATTTATTCGGTAAAAAACTTTTACCGATGCGCTTCCTCGTTGCGGTACCCGGCGCCCTTGCCGGTACCCAGCCTCACGTTTCTCCCTTCCGTTACCCCTCTACAACCCGCCGTTTACGGTGTGCTTGTGCTCGAGCAGCGCCCTGGCCATGTCCATCATGTGCATCAGCGTCAAGATCAGCTCGCGCGTGCTGCCTTCCTGATGAATGGCGGTTTCGTGGGCCGTGGCGGCGGCGCAGCGCAGCAGGGTAACGGCGTGTTCCTGTGCCTGCTCGTTGCCGACCCCTTCATGCAGGGTCCAGATCTTGTTGTGCTCGCTGGGGCGGGTGGGGTTGGGGTTGAGGTAATAGTCGAGGGCGCGGCGGGCCGCTTCGCTGTCGAGATCTGTTACGTCGTTTTTCGTGGGTTTCATCCTGATACCTGCGCATGCCAATAGGGAAAAGCTTCTGGTCGAGTCTAATACTTAAGGTATTTAAAGGCATTTCGATAAATAATACTGAATGTTTATTGAGCGCCAGAAGGCAGTCCGTATCGTGCCAGCGATGAATATGGATAAATGGATTGCCCTCGTCCGTGACCGGATGGAGGAGCTCGATATCTCCCAGGAACAGCTCGCCGAACGTGTCGGGGTGTCCCAGGGCAGCGTGGGGCACTGGGTGAACAAGCGGCGCCAGCCCAAGGTCGATTCGATGAACCGGGTGTTCGTCGAGCTGGGCATGCCCCACTACCACGTCAGCCTGCAGCTGCGGGTACTTGGCCAGGTGGGCGAGGACAAGGGGCGCTATGTGGTCGATGAGGACGATGACGACATCGACCTGATGCAATACATCGTGTGCTTTCGCTACCCGCTGCGGGACTGGGATGCGCTGGCCGAAGCGGCGCCTGAAGAGGGCACGGTGTACGAGCAGACCGAGTACCTGGCCCAGGGCAAGGCATTCTGGCTGACCGTCGAGAATGACGCGATGAGTTCGGTCAGTGGCCGCAGCGTGCCCCAGGGCATGCGGATCCTGGTGGACCCTGGGCTTGAGGCCGAGCCCGGGCGCCTGGTGATTGCGCGCCAGCCTGGCAAGTCGGCGATCCTGCGCGAGTTGGCCGAAGAGGGTGGGCAGCGGTACCTGAAGGCGTTGAACAGCACCTATCCGGCGTTGGTATGTGAGCCGGGGTGCGAGTTTCTTGGGGTGGTCGTGCGGGTGCACGGGGTCTTTTGAAGATTCGTTGCTGGTAATGGCCTCATCGCCGGCAAGCCGGCTCCCACAAGGCCAGCGCTGTACCTGTGGGAGCCGGCTTGCCGGCGATGGGGCCGCAAAGCGGCCCCCTTTTCCGAATCACTCCACCAGTTCGACCAGCACCGTCCCTTCGCTGACCATATCCCCTTCCTGGCAGAACAGTGCCTTCACCGTCCCCGCCTGCGGCGCGCGGATGCTGTGCTCCATCTTCATCGCCTCCAGCACCACCAGCGCAGTCCCAGCCTCCACCACCTGCCCAGGCTCCACCAGCACCCGCACGATGCTGCCGTTCATCGGCGCACCCAGCCCGCCTTGCTGGCTGTGGCTGGCTTCGGCTTCGGCAATCGGGTCGAAGGCTTCGATGGCATGCACCTCGCCATCCCAGCGCAAATACAGCGTGCCGCCCCGGCGTACCGCCAGATGCCGGCGACGCACACCCCCCTGGTCCTGCCCAAGCTGCTCGCCCTCGAGCTGCCAGGCCGAGGCCGCGCTGCGTTCCAGCGCCACGGCCTGGCATTGGCCGCCGCTTTGCAGGTGCAGGCTGCTGCGCGCCGGCAAGCCCAGGCGCAAGCCACTGCGAGGTGCCCAGGGCGAGTGCCGGTCATCGGCACGCTCATGCGCCGCCTGGCCCTGCAGCCAGGCCTCGGCGGCGGCTTCCCAGAAGGTGGCGGGCAAGGCGCGCGGGGCTGGCAGCAGCACCTGCTGGTGACGCGGAATGAACCCGGTGTCCAGCTCGGCTGCGGCAAATGCCGGGTGCGCGAGGATGCGGCGCAGGAAGGCGATGTTGGTTTTCAGCCCGCCAATGGCGAACTCGTCGAGCATCGCCAGCAAGCGCAGGCGGGCCTGTTCGCGGTTCTCGCCCCAGGCGATCAGCTTGCCCAGCATCGGGTCGTAGAACGGCGACACCACATCCCCTTCGCTGACCCCACTGTCCACCCGGCGGCCTTCGCCCGGCGCCGACTCGCGGTACAGCGCCAGGGTGCCGGTGGCCGGCAGGAATTCGTTGGCCGGGTCTTCGGCATACAGGCGCACTTCGATGGCATGGCCAATCAGCGGCACCTGCGCCTGGGTGATCGGCAGCGCTTCGCCGCAGGCCACGCGGATCTGCCAGGCCACCAGGTCAAGGCCGGTGATGGCTTCGGTGACCGGGTGCTCCACTTGCAGGCGGGTGTTCATCTCCATGAAGAAGAATTCGCCACGGGCGTCGAGCAGAAATTCCACGGTGCCGGCGCCGACATAACCGATGGCCTGGGCGGCGCGCACCGCCGCCTCGCCCATGGCCTGGCGCAGCGCTGGGGAAAGGCCCGGGGCCGGGGCTTCCTCCACCACCTTCTGGTGGCGGCGCTGGATCGAGCAGTCGCGCTCGTTGAGGTACAGGCAGTTGCCGTGCTGGTCGGCGAACACCTGGATTTCCACGTGGCGCGGCTTGAGCACGTACTTTTCCACCAGCATGCGCGCGTCGCCGAACGACGCCTGCGCCTCACGCTGGGCCGAGGCCAGGGCGTCGGCCAGCTGGCTTTCTTCCTCGACCACTTTCATGCCCTTGCCGCCGCCACCGGCGCTGGCCTTGAGCAGCACCGGGTAGCCGATGCGCTCGGCGGCGGCGCGGAAGGTTTCCAGGTCCTGGGCTTCACCGTGATAACCCGGCACCAGCGGCACGCCGGCGGCTTCCATCAAAGCCTTGGCCGCCGACTTACTGCCCATCGCATCGATGGCGCTGGCCGGTGGGCCGAGGAAGATAAGCCCTGCCTCTTCGATGGCGCGGGCGAACCCTGCGTTCTCGGACAAGAAGCCATAGCCCGGGTGGATCGCCTGGGCGCCGCTGGCCTTGGCCGCGGCCAGCAGTTTCTCCACCACCAGGTAACTTTCGGCGGCCTTGGTGCCGCCCAGGTCGACACGGATATCGGCCTCGCGGCTGTGCCGTGCGTCACGGTCGGTGGCGCTGTGCACGGCCACGGTGGTCAGGCCCATGGCCTTGGCGGTGCGCATGACCCGGCAGGCGATTTCGCCGCGGTTGGCGACCAGCAGGGTGGTCAGGGTGGGGCGGCTCATGGGCGCGGCTCCTTCTTGTGCTCGGTTTGCCAGGCGGGGCGGCGTTTTTCCAGGAAGGCATTCAAGCCTTCCTGGCCTTCGGCGCTGACGCGGATGCGGGCGATGGTGTTTTCGCAGTAGCGGCGCAGGGCCGGGCTGAGTTCGCCGTCGTCCACTTCGCGCAGCAGGTCCTTGGTGGCGCGCAGGGCTTGCGGGCTGTTGAGCAGCAGGTTGTCGACCCAGGCCTCGACCTGCGCCTGCAGCTCGCCGGCCGGGTACACCTCGGCCAGCAGGCCCAGCTCGCGGGCACGCACCCCGCTGAAACGCTCGGCGGTCAGGGCGTAACGGCGCGCGGCGCGCTCGCCGATGGCCTTGACCACGAACGGGCTGATCACCGCCGGGGCCAGGCCGATGCGCACTTCCGACAGGCACAGCTGCGCATCGTCGGCGCCGATGGCCATGTCGCAGCAGCTGATCAGGCCCAGGGCGCCGCCAAAGGCCGCGCCTTGCACCACCGCCAGGGTCGGGGCCTTGAGGCGGTGCAGGGCGTACATCAGCTCGCCCAGCTCATGGGCGTCGTCCAGGTTGCGGTTGAAGTCCAGCTGCGCCGACTGCTGCATCCAGGCCAGGTCCGCGCCGGCGCTGAAGTGCCGGCCACGGCCGCGCAGCAGCAGGAAACGCAGCTCGGCGTCTTCGGCCAGCTGATCCAGGGCCTGAATCAGCTCGCCGATCATCTGCGCGTTGAAGGCGTTGTTCTTGTCCTCGCGGCTCAGCCACAGGGTGGCGAAACCACGGGGGTCGCGAGTCACTTCGATGGTGCTGAAATCGCTCATGGGTCACATCCGGAAAATGCCGAAGCGGCTCTGTTCGATCGGCGCGTTCAGCGCGGCGGACAACGCCAGGCCAAGTACGTCACGGGTTTGCGCCGGGTCGATGACGCCGTCGTCCCACAGCCTTGCGCTGGAGTAGTAGGGGTGGCCCTGGTGCTCGTACTGGTCGAGGATCGGCTGCTTGAGTTTCGCCTCGTCCTCGGCGCTGAAGGCCTGGCCGCTGCGTTCGCTCTGCTCGCGCTTGACCTGGGCCAGCACCCCGGCCGCCTGCTCGGCGCCCATCACGCCGATGCGTGCATTGGGCCACATCCACAAAAAGCGCGGGTCGTAGGCTCGGCCGCACATGCCATAGTTGCCGGCGCCGAAACTGCCGCCGATGATCACCGTGAACTTCGGCACCTGGGCGCAGGCCACCGCGGTCACCAGCTTGGCGCCGTGCTTGGCGATGCCGCCTTCCTCGTACTTCTTGCCGACCATGAAGCCGGTGATGTTCTGCAGGAACAGCAGCGGGATGCCGCGCTGGCAGGCCAGCTCGATGAAGTGCGCGCCTTTTTGCGCAGCCTCGGCGAAGAGGATGCCGTTGTTGGCCAGGATCGCCACCGGGTAGCCGTGCAGGTGGGCGAAGCCGCACACCAGGGTGGTGCCGAACAGGGCCTTGAACTCATCGAACAGCGAGCCGTCGACCAGGCGCGCGATCACTTCGCGCACATCGAATGGCTGCTTGGCATCGGCCGGCACCACGCCATACAGCTCGTCGGCCGCATACAGTGGCGCCACCGGTGCCAGGCGCTGCAGCTTGCCGAGCTTGTGCCAGTTGAGGTTGGCGACGCTGCGCCGGGCAATGGCCAGGGCGTGCTCGTCGTTGTCGGCGTAATGGTCGGCCACGCCGCTGGTGCGGCAATGCACGTCGGCGCCGCCGAGGTCTTCGGCGCTCACCACCTCGCCTGTGGCGGCCTTCACCAGAGGCGGGCCGGCGAGGAAGATGGTCGCCTGCTGGCGCACCATGATCGCCTCGTCGGCCATGGCCGGCACGTAGGCGCCACCGGCGGTGCACGAGCCCATCACCACGGCGATCTGCGGGATGCCCAGGGCGCTCATGTTGGCCTGGTTGAAGAAGATCCGCCCGAAGTGCTCGCGGTCCGGAAACACTTCGTCCTGGCGTGGCAGGTTGGCGCCGCCGGAGTCCACCAGGTAGATGCACGGCAGGCGGTTCTGCAGGGCGATGGTCTGCGCGCGCAGGTGCTTTTTCACCGTCAGCGGGTAGTAGGAGCCGCCTTTGACCGTGGCGTCGTTGGCCACGATCATGCATTCCACGCCTTCGACGCGGCCGATGCCGGCGATCACGCCCGCTGCCGGCACGTCTTCGCCGTACACCTCGTGGGCGGCCAACTGGCCGATTTCGAGGAACGGCGAGCCGGCATCGAGCAGGCGGTCGATGCGTTCGCGCGGCAGCAGCTTGCCGCGCGAGGTGTGCCGCTCCTGGGCCTTGGCCCCGCCGCCCTGGGCCACCTGGGCGAGCAGCCCGCGCAGGGCCTGGACTTGTTCGAGCATGGCCGCGCTGTTGCCGGCGAACTCTGCCGAACGCGGGTTGATCTGGGTGTGCAAGGTAGCCATGTGCGCCCGTCCCCTTGTGCTCAGCGGGTTTCGTTGAACAGTTCGCGGCCGATCAGCATCCGGCGGATTTCGCTGGTGCCGGCGCCGATTTCGTACAGCTTGGCGTCGCGCAGCAGGCGGCCAGCCGGGAATTCGTTGATGTAGCCGTTGCCGCCGAGAATCTGGATCGCTTCCAGGGCCATCTGGGTGGCGCGTTCGGCGGTGTACAGGATCACCCCGGCGGCGTCCTTGCGGGTGGTCTCGCCACGGTCGCAGGCCTGGGCCACGGCGTACAGGTAGGCGCGGCTGGCGTTGAGCTGGGTGTACATGTCGGCGATCTTGCCCTGGATCAGCTGGAACTCGCCGATGCTCTGGCCGAACTGCTTGCGGTCGTGAATGTAAGGCACCACCAGGTCCATGCAGCTTTGCATGATGCCGGTCGGGCCGCCGGAGAGCACCACGCGCTCGTAGTCCAGGCCGCTCATCAGGACCCGCACGCCGCCGTTGAGCTGGCCGAGGATGTTTTGTTCAGGCACCTCGACGCCGTCGAAGAACAGCTCGCAGGTGTTGGAGCCGCGCATGCCCAGCTTGTCGAACTTGTTGCTGCGGCTGAAGCCTTTCCAGTCGCGCTCGACGATGAACGCGGTGATGCCGTGCGCGCCCTTGTCCAGGTCGGTCTTGGCGTAAATCACGTAGGTGTTGGCGTCGGGGCCGTTGGTGATCCAGGTCTTGCTGCCGTTGAGCACGTAGTGGTCGCCGCGCTTTTCGGCGCGCAGTTTCATCGACACCACGTCGGAGCCGGCGTTGGGCTCGCTCATGGCCAGGGCGCCGATGTGCTCGCCGCTGATCAGCTTGGGCAGGTATTTGAGTTTCTGCTCGTGGGTGCCGTTGCGGTTGATCTGGTTGACGCACAGGTTGGAGTGGGCGCCATAGGACAGGGCCACCGACGCCGAGCCACGGCTGATTTCTTCCATCGTCACCACGTGGGCCAGGTAGCCCAGGCCGGCGCCGCCATATTCCTCGGGAACGGTGATGCCCAGCAGGCCCATGTCGCCGAACTTGCGCCACATGTCGGCGGGGAACAGGTTGTCGTGGTCGATCTGCGCGGCGCGTGGCGCCAGCTCGGCGGCGACGAAGCTGCGTACCTGGTCGCGGAGCATGTCGATGGTTTCGCCCAGGGCGAAGTTCAGGGAGGGGTAATGCATGTGGGCACCTTCTTGTTCTTGAAATTAGGAAACACCGTAGCTCAAGGGCTTTGCACCGCACCCCTTCGTGGGGCCGGTGTCGGCCGATAAGTGCAGTGCCGTTTTCACCTTTACGTTAACGTAAACCTGCCTTCAGTCAGTGTCAATCCGCTCATCACCTTTACGTAAACGTAAATCTGCGCCAGAGTAATTGGCGCTCGCTTCAGCCGTGCCCAGAACAACCACAAGAAGGGACACCCATGAGTCAACCCAGCTACACCCGCGGTCGTCAGGACCAACCCTTGCTGACCCTGACCATCGGTCAGGCCTTCGATGCCACCGTGGCCCGCCATGCCGAAGGCGAAGCGCTGGTGGTGCGCCACCAGGGCCTGCGCTACACCTGGCTGCAATTGGCCGAGCAGGTCGATATCCACGCCCGCGCGCTGATGGCCCTGGGGGTGGATACCGGCGATCGTGTCGGCATCTGGTCGCCCAACTGCGCCCAGTGGTGCATCCTGCAGCTGGCCAGCGCCAAGGTCGGCGCCATCCTGGTCAACATCAACCCGGCCTATCGCGTGGGCGAGCTGGAGTATGTGCTGCGCCAGTCCGGGTGCCGCTGGCTGGTGTGCGCCGACGCCTTCAAGACGTCCGATTACCATGCCATGGTCCAGCAGCTGGTGCCGGAGCTGGCCAGTGCCGGCGTCGGGGAGCTGGCCAGCGAAGGGCTGCCGGAGCTGCGTGGTGTGGTCAGCCTGGCGGCCAATCCGCCGCCTGGGTTTGTGCCTTGGCAGGCGCTGGCTGAGCGGGCAGGGCAGACGCCTGTCGAGGCCTATCAGGCGCGCCAGGCAACCCTGCAGTTCGACCAGCCGGTGAACATCCAGTACACCTCGGGCACCACCGGCGCGCCAAAAGGCGCCACGCTCAGCCACTACAACATCCTCAACAACGGCTTCATGGTCGGTGAAAGCCTGGGCCTGACCGCGCGCGACCGCATGGTGATCCCGGTGCCGCTGTACCACTGCTTCGGCATGGTCATGGCCAACCTCGGCTGCATCACCCACGGCAGCACCATGGTCTACCCCAACGATGCCTTCGATGCCGAGCTGACGCTCAAGGCCGTGGCCGAGGAGCGCGCCAGCATCCTCTATGGCGTGCCGACCATGTTCATCGCCATGCTCGACCACCCGTCACGCACCCAGCTCGACCTCTCGACCCTGCGCAGCGGCATCATGGCCGGCGCCACCTGCCCGATCGAGGTGATGCGCCGGGTGATCGACCAGATGCACATGGCCGAGGTGCAGATCGCCTATGGCATGACCGAAACCAGCCCGGTGTCGCTGCAGACCGCCCCGGACGACAACCTGGAACTGCGCGTGACCACCGTGGGCCGCACTCAGCCGCAGCTGGAAACCAAGTTGGTGGATGCCGACGGGCGCACGGTCCGGCGAGGCGAGATCGGCGAGCTGTGCACCCGGGGCTACAGCGTGATGCTTGGCTACTGGGACAACCTGCAGGCCACCCATGATGCCATCGACCCAGCCCGCTGGATGCACACCGGCGACCTGGCGGTGATGGACGAGCAGGGCTACGTGCGCATCGTTGGGCGCAACAAGGACATGATCATCCGCGGCGGCGAGAACATCTATCCGCGCGAGCTTGAAGAGTTCTTCCATACCCACCCGGCGGTGGCCGAGGCGCAGGTGGTGGGGATCCCGTGCAGCAAGTATGGCGAGGAGGTGGTGGCGTGGATTCGCCTGCACCCCGGACGCAGCGCCACGGCGGATGAACTGCAGCAATGGTGCAAGGCGCGGCTGGCGCATTTCAAGGCGCCGCGGCATTTCCGTTTTGTCGATGAGTTTCCGATGACGGTCACGGGGAAGGTGCAGAAATTTCGGATGCGCGAGATCAGCATCGAGGCGTTGAAGGCGTCACCGCCCGGCGGGTGACGACGGGCACCTGCTCCACCAGTTCCTAGCAGGAGGTGTGCGGGCGAACGGCGAACGCTTTTTCGATCGGGTATTGCAGGTCGATGAGGTCTGCACTATCGGCATCCAGCTCGCTCAGTTCGAAGGCAGGTCCTGTACCGAGCGTGCCGGGCTGCAATGAAGACAAGGCCAGTGATGGATGCGCGTCATTCGGGTTCGAGCAGCATCACCCATTTCTCGACAGTGTTGGCTTTTTCAGCTTCTTCGTCCGAGACTTCGATGCCGAACTCTTCCTCGACGGCGCGCATGAGTTCCTCCCAGTCTTGCTGCGTGAGTTGCAGATCCAGATAGAAGTCCTTGCCTTCAAGGGCAGTGTCTGGTTCGAGCGCTAATGCGTCCTTGGCGACTTTCAGAAATCGTTGCTTGGTGTCTGACATGTCAGCGTGCTCCTGTGACGGTACCTGGAAGCAATTTTTTAATATGTGCTGCCAGCGCCCACAACTGGCAGAAATGCTAGGTACGGCAGGTATTGGTCAGGAGATGGATGAGCCCATTCGTGGGCTCGTCGTGGCTTATTTGCTGGTTTTGAAATCGAGCGCCGCGCAGGCGGCGCTAGGTGGCACAGGCGCAATATGTTTAATGGCGAACCCACTTTACCGACAGCGGGTCTACCCTTAAGCCTTCACTGGTGGCTCCTGGCTCGGTGGGTCCCCCACCGTCGGCGGTACGGTCGGCTTGATCGGCAGCTCGTCCGGATCTTCTTCCGGCACGGGCGGCGGCAGGCTGGGGTCGTCGATGTTGGGGTCTGGTGTTTCCGGTGGAATGGGAATGTTCATGGCCTGACCTCGCAGGGGGAATGAATACGCGGTATAGGCTTAGATGCGTATCTGCGCCGGTTGCTCAATTTTTTGGGCCTAAAGATGTGGTTGCTACGCTACGGGTGCCTGAAACCAGGCCCGGCGATGGGAGCAGACTGATCAAGTCCTTTGCCTCAATGGCAGAAGCGGGCGAAAACGCGAAGTGTCATTGTCAATAAATGAACATGGCCCTTTCAAAATTAGTCAGTATCCTCTGCTGCTCCGTCAAAATAGCTTGAATTCCAGTGCGTGAAGAGAAATCGATGCTCGAGGATAAGAGTTCGCGAACATGGGGTCGTAACTGCTTGGAGGGGGATCGAAGTTGTGTGTTCAAAAAGTCCAGTACTGAAACTTGATCGCTGCTTAATCTCCAGTCGCGATTATACTCCTTAGGGGTGCCGCGCATTATCGCGTCATGATGGGCAATCGTTGCGTTTACTGAATTATCTGTTGCCCATGCCGTGATTGATGGTTTCGGTCGACTGGCGGCGCGGGGTTCAAGCGCCGTAAATATATCGCCTGGATCAAGGTGGCGCACAATATTTCTATACGCAACGTCAACGTGTTCTATTTTTTTTAGCAATTCAACGCCACACATGCGTGCGCGAGCGTCTTCTGTTATTGCTCGTCCTGCCAGTGATACGTTACGGCTTCGTGCGGCAATTTCAATGTTGGCTTTTTGTGAGTGTACATTGACAGTTTTTTTATTGGAAAATAAATTCTTTAAACGATTTTGGCCGCGAGGGTCTGTGTAGTTAACAGGATCTCCGATGCAATAGCAGTACGCATTCACACCCCCGCGTCCGAATGGACTAACGCTGTCGGATGAGACGAATCTCATTAACGTCGTGCTGTAAGAGCGATGGCCAATCCCCAAATGATAATAGTCAGTGAGAATGTCTCGAAGCTCGCCATTGAAACCCAGCCCACACGGCATCATGGCCTGCTGTGCCGCGTACCCATAAGGGCTATAGCTCATCACCTGTGTTGATTGAGGAAGATGTTCTTCGATGACGGACTTGGCAAAATCAGTCTTAAGCAGTTTTTGGGCTTCTCCCTCCGCTCCGCGATTAACTTCGCTCACTGGGTCTTGCATTCCGTATGAGAAATGCTGGCTGCCCGCGTCATGTTGAACGGTTGCAATTCGTGCAGCGTGATAAAAAAAACGACGAAAGACCATTTGATACCTCTCACGTAACTAACCATGTAGATGGTTTAATGCTATTTGTTTGTAACGAGCGGCACATAAGATTTTGTGGCAGTTTGGCGCTTCTCGATACTGGCAGAAATAATAGGTGCAGCCCCTTATACGGGCGATGGGTTTGGCTATCTTTAGATCTTCATCGTAGGTAGGGGCGGTCGGGTTCCTGAATCGCTTCTTCTGCCGGGGTAGCTTCAGTGTCTGCCTGCGCCGCTCACTCCATTATTTTGAACCCTCAGCATGGGCGGTGGTTCTCAATCCGTACCCCCGACACCAACAGGGAGCAAGGTCCGATGTCACGAAACGAGCCCTTCGAAAGCGTGCCCATGGCAAACGACCACCCGGACCAGGCCGTGAGCCTGTCCCAGGCGCTGCTCGCGCCGCGCATCGTGGTCGAGGACACCCAGCCGGTGCTCGATGGCGGCACCTTCGCCGCCAAGGCCATCAGCGGCCAGCCGGTGGCGGTCAGCAGCAAGGTCTACAGCGACGGCCACGACCGCCTGGCGGTGGTGCTCAACTGGCGCCAGGCCAACAGCCGGCGCTGGCACTGCGTGCCGATGCATTCGCCGGGCAATGACCTGTGGCTGGCCGAGTTCACCCCCCTGGAGCTGGGCCCGCACCTGTTCAGCATCGAAGCCTGGATCGACCCCTTCGCCACCTACTGCTACGACCTTGAGAAGAAGTACCACGCCGGTGTCGAGGTCAAGCTCGAACTGGAGGAGGGCAGGCTGTTGCTGGGCCAGGGCGCGGCGCGCAGCGAAGGGGTATTGCGCGAGGAGATCGAGGCCTTGCAGGCGCGCCTGCCGGGTTTGCCGGTGGACGAGCAGGTGGCGCTGCTGCTGGGCGGCGAGGCCACGCGCCTGATGGTCGAGGCCGAGCACCGCAGCTACCTGACCCGCAGCGTCGAGTTCCCGCTCGATGTCGACCGCCCGGCGGCGCAGTTCGCCAGCTGGTACGAGCTGTTCCCGCGCTCGATCACCGACAGCCCCGAGCGCCACGGGACCTTCAACGACGTGCACGAACGCCTGCCGATGATCCGCGACATGGGCTTCGACGTGCTGTACTTCCCGCCGATCCACCCGATCGGCACGCAGTTTCGCAAAGGCCGCAACAACGCCCTGCGCGCCGAGCCCGGCGACCCCGGCAGCCCCTACGCCATCGGCAGCGCCGAGGGTGGCCACGACGCCATCCACCCGCAGCTGGGCACTCGCGAAGATTTTCGCCGCCTGGTCGCCGCCGCGGCCGAACATGGCCTGGAAATCGCCCTGGACTTCGCCATCCAGTGCTCCCAGGACCACCCCTGGCTCAAGGAGCACCCCGGCTGGTTCAGCTGGCGCCCCGACGGCACCATTCGCTACGCCGAGAACCCGCCGAAAAAGTACCAGGACATCGTCAACGTCGACTTCTACGCCGCCGAGGCCGTGCCCTCGCTGTGGCTGGCGCTGCGCGATGTGGTGGTCGGCTGGGTCGAGGAGGGGGTCAAGACCTTCCGCGTCGACAACCCGCACACCAAGCCGCTGCCGTTCTGGCAATGGCTGATCGCCAATGTGCGCAGCCAGCACCCCGAGGTGATCTTCCTCGCCGAGGCCTTCACCAAGCCTGCGATGATGGCGCGCCTGGGCAAGGTCGGCTACGCCCAGAGCTACACCTACTTCACCTGGCGCAACACCAAGCAGGAGCTGCGCGAGTATTTCGAAGAGCTCAACCAACCGCCGTGGAGCCAATGCTACCGGCCGAACTTCTTCGTCAACACGCCCGACATCAACCCGTTCTTCCTGCACACCTCGGGCCGCGCCGGCTTTCTCATTCGCGCAGCCCTGGCGACCATGGGCTCGGGCCTGTGGGGCATGTACTCGGGCTTCGAACTGTGCGAAGCCACGCCGCTGCCGGGCAAGGAGGAGTACATGGACTCGGAGAAGTACGAGATCCGCCCGCGCGATTTCACCCAGCCCGGCAACATCATCGCCGAGATCGCCCAGCTCAACCGCATCCGCCGGCAGAACCGCGCCCTGCAGACGCACCTGGGGGTGGCGTTCTTCAACTGCTGGAACGACAACATCCTGTACTTCGCCAAGCGTACTCCCGAGCGCGACAACTTCATCCTGGTGGCGATCAGCCTCGACCCGCACAACGCCCAGGAGGCGAGCTTCGAGTTGCCACTGTGGGAGCTGGGGCTGGACGACAACGCCGACACCCTGGGCGAAGACCTGATGAACGGCCACCGCTGGACCTGGCACGGCAAGACCCAGTGGATGCGCATCGAGCCCTGGCACCAGCCGTTTGGCATCTGGCGTATCGAGAAGGCCAGGTAGGGGCCGCAGCGCGGCCCATCGCCGGCAAGCCGGCTCCCACACCCACCGAGGGGGCAGGCGCTATTCGTGAAATCTGCACAGAACCTGTGGGAGCCGGCTTGCCGGCGATGGGCTGCCAAGCAGCCCCGCAGAACACCAAGGAGTCGCACATGGCCAAGCGTTCCCGCCCGGCAGCCTTCATCGACGACCCGCTGTGGTACAAGGACGCCGTGATCTACCAGTTGCACGTCAAGTCGTTCTTCGACGCCAACAACGACGGCATCGGCGATTTCGCCGGCCTGATCAGTAAGCTCGACTACATCGCCGAGCTGGGCGTCAACACCCTCTGGCTGCTGCCGTTCTACCCCTCGCCGCGGCGTGACGACGGCTACGACATCGCCGAGTACAAGGCCGTGCACCCCGACTACGGCAGCATGGCCGACGCCCGGCGCTTCATCGCCGAGGCGCACAAGCGCGGCCTGCGGGTGATCACCGAGCTTGTCATCAACCACACTTCCGACCAGCACCCCTGGTTCCAGCGCGCGCGCCACGCCAAGCGCGGCAGCAAGCTGCGCAACTTCTACGTGTGGTCGGACGATGAGCAAAAATACGACGGCACGCGGATCATCTTCCTCGACAGCGAAAAGTCCAACTGGACCTGGGACCCGGTGGCCGGCCAGTACTTCTGGCACCGCTTCTACTCGCACCAGCCGGACCTCAACTTCGACAATCCGCAGGTGCTCAAGGCCGTCATCGGCGTGATGCGCTTCTGGCTCGACCTGGGCGTCGACGGCCTGCGCCTGGACGCCATCCCCTACCTGATCGAGCGCGATGGCACCAACAACGAGAACCTCCCCGAAACCCACCAGGTGCTCAAGGCGATCCGCGCCGAAATCGATGCCAACTACCCCGACCGCATGCTGCTGGCCGAGGCCAACCAGTGGCCCGAGGACACCCGCCCGTATTTCGGCGAAGGCGATGGCGACGAATGCCACATGGCCTTTCATTTCCCGCTGATGCCGCGCATGTACATGGCGCTGGCCATGGAAGACCGCTTCCCGATCACCGACATCCTGCGCCAGACCCCGGAAATCCCGGCTAACTGCCAGTGGGCGATCTTCCTGCGCAACCACGATGAGCTGACCCTGGAGATGGTCACCGACCGCGAGCGCGACTACCTCTGGAACTACTACGCCGAAGACCGCCGTGCGCGCATCAACCTGGGCATCCGCCGCCGCCTGGCGCCCTTGCTGCAACGCGACCGCCGGCGCATCGAGCTGCTCACCAGCCTGCTGCTGTCGATGCCCGGCACGCCGACGTTGTATTACGGCGACGAACTGGGCATGGGCGACAACATCTACCTGGGCGACCGCGACGGCGTGCGCACCCCCATGCAGTGGTCGCCGGACCGCAACGGCGGGTTCTCCAGGGCCGACCCGCAGCGCCTGGTGCTGCCGCCGATCATGGACCCGCTGTACGGCTTTCAGACCGTCAACGTCGAGGCCCAGTCCCACGACCCGCATTCGCTGCTGAACTGGAACCGCCGCCTGCTGGCGGTGCGCAACCAGCAGAAGGCCTTCGGCCGCGGCAGCCTGCGCACGCTCACCCCGAGCAACCGGCGCATCCTGGCTTACCTTCGCGAATACACCGACGCCCAGGGCAACAGCGAAACCCTGCTGTGCGTCGCCAACGTCTCGCGCGCGGCGCAGGCGGCGGAGCTGGAATTGTCACAGTACGCCGGCAAGGTGCCGGTGGAGATGCTCGGCGGCAGCGCCTTCCCGCCGATCGGCCAGCTGCCGTTCCTGCTCACCTTGCCGCCCTATGCCTTCTACTGGTTCCTGCTGGCCGAGCACGACCGCATGCCCAGCTGGCACGTCCAAGCCACCGAGGGGTTACCGGAATTGACCACATTGGTACTGCGCAAACGCATGGAAGAACTGCTCGAAGCGCCGTCGCGCGACACCCTCGAAGGCTCGGTGCTGGCGCAATACCTGCCCAAGCGCCGCTGGTTCGCCGGCAAGGAAGGCCCGATCGACCAGGTGCGCCTGCGTTACGGCGTGCGCTTTGGCACCGCCAGCACGCCGGTGCTGCTCAGCGAGATCGAGGTGCTCGGCGATGGCGTGGCCAACCAGTACCAGCTGCCGTTCGGCTTCCTGCCCGAAGAGCAGATCAACACCGCGCTGCCACAACAGTTGGCATTGTCGCGGGTACGCCGCGGCCGCCAGGTTGGCCTGATCACCGATGCCTTCGTCCTCGAGCCGTTCATCCGCGCCGTGCTGCGCGCCTGCCAGGATGGCCTGCGCCTGCCGTGCGGCAACGGCCAGGGCGAGCTGCGCTTTGCCTGCACCGAACAACTGGCCCGGCTGGCGCTCGATGAGCAAAGCCCGGTGCGCTACCTGAGCGCCGAGCAGTCCAACAGCTCGGTGGTGGTGGCCGATCGCCTGGTGCTCAAGCTGATCCGCCGGGTCAATGCCGGCATCCACCCGGAGCTGGAGATGAGCGCCTACCTCACCGCCGCCGGCTTTGCCAACATCTCGCCGCTGCTGGCCTGGGTCAGCCGCGTGGACGAAAGCGAGGCGCCGCACCTGTTGATGATCGCCCAGGGTTACCTGAGCAACCAAGGTGATGCCTGGGCCTGGACCCAGAACACCCTGGAGCGGGCCATCCGCGACGAGATGGAGCCGCCTAGCAGCGACCCCGACGCGCACACCGACGCCCTGGCCGAGCTCGGCGCCTTCGCCGGCTTGCTCGGCCAGCGCCTGGGCGAGATGCACCTGCTGCTGGCCGCGCCCAGCACGGACCCAGCCTTTGCGCCGCGCGCCAGCGATGCCCAGGACAGCGCCCGCTGGAGCACGCAGATCAACGCCGAACTGGCCCACGCGCTGGACCTGCTGGCCCAGCACCGCGAGCACCTCGACAGCGACAGCCAGGCCTTGGTCGACGACCTGCAGCAACAGCGCGAAGGCCTCGCCCAGCACATCGACGAGCTGGCCCATCAGGCCCAGGGCGGCCTGCTGATGCGGGTGCACGGCGACCTGCACCTGGGCCAGGTGCTGGTGGTGCAGGGCGATGCCTACCTGATCGACTTCGAGGGTGAGCCGTCGCGCCCGTTGCAGGAGCGCCGGGCCAAGCACAGCCCGTACAAGGATGTCAGCGGCGTGCTGCGATCCTTCGACTATGCTGCTGCGATGATCCTGCGCAGCGCCTCGGCGGTAGACCTCTCCGAGGCCGCGCGGCAGGCTCGTCAGCGGGTCGCCCGGCAGTACCTGCACCAGTCGCGCCACGCCTTCGTCGAAGCCTATGGCCTGGCCACCGCGGCCATGCCCCATGCCTGGCAACAGGCCGAGGGCGAGCGCGCCGCGCTGGAGTTGTTCTGCCTGGAAAAGGCCGCCTACGAGATTACCTATGAAGCCGAGAACCGGCCTAGTTGGCTGGCCGTGCCTTTGCATGGCCTGCATGGATTGATCAGTACCTGGGGAGAGTCATAGATGAATGCAAGCACGCGTGACAACGGTGGCCTTCGGCAGCGGGAGCTCGATGCCCTTGCCCGCGCCGAGCACGCCGATCCGTTCGCAGTACTGGGCCCCCATGGCGATGGCGCCGGCGGCAGTTGGGTACGGGCCTTCCTGCCGGGTGCCCTGAGCGCGCAGGTGCTCGCCCGGGATGACGGGCGGGTGCTGGCCGAAATGGTGCAGGGCAGCCTGCCCGGGCTGTTCACCGCGCACCTGGACCAGGCGCAGGCGTATCGGCTGCAGATCGTCTGGGCCGGTGGCGAGCAGGTCACCGAAGACCCTTACAGCTTCGGCCCGCAACTGGGCGACATGGACCTCTACCTGTTCGCCGAAGGCAACCACCGCGACCTGTCCGGGCGCTTTGGTGCGCAGCCGACCCAGGTCGATGGCGTCGATGGCGTGTGCTTCTCGGTGTGGGCGCCGAATGCGCGGCGGGTGTCGGTGGTGGGCGATTTCAACAACTGGGACGGGCGCCGCCACCCCATGCGCCTGCGCCACAGCGCCGGGGTCTGGGAGCTGTTCATTCCGCGCCTGGGCGTGGGTGAAACCTACAAGTACGAAGTGCTGGGCAAGGACGGCATCCTGCCGCTCAAGGCCGACCCGCTGGCCCGCGCCACCGAGTTGCCGCCCAGCACGGCGTCGAAGGTGGCAGGCACCTTGAGCCACCAATGGCATGACCACGACTGGATGGAGCACCGCGCCCAGCGCCATGCCTACAGTGCGCCGCTGTCGATCTACGAGCTGCATCCTGGCTCCTGGCAGTGCGAGCTGGACGATGTGGGCGAAGTGTCGCGCTTCTACAACTGGCGTGAGCTGGCCGAGCGCCTGGTGCCCTATGTGCAGCAGCTCAACTTCACCCACATCGAGCTGCTGCCGATCATGGAGCACCCGTTCGGCGGCTCCTGGGGCTACCAGCCGCTGTCGATGTTCGCGCCGACCTCGCGCTATGGCAGCCCGGAAGATTTCGCGGCGTTCATCGACGCCTGCCACCAGGGCGGCATCGGCGTGATCCTGGACTGGGTGCCGGCGCATTTCCCCACCGACGAACACGGCCTGGCGCGCTTCGATGGCACCGCGCTGTACGAGTACGACAACCCGCTCGAGGGCTTCCACCAGGACTGGAACACGTTGATTTACAACCTGGGCCGCAATGAGGTGCGCGGCTTCATGCTGGCCTCGGCGCTGCACTGGCTCAAGCACTTCCACATCGACGGCCTGCGGGTCGATGCGGTGGCCTCGATGCTGTATCGCGACTATTCGCGCAAGGCCGGGGAGTGGGTGCCCAACCGCCATGGCGGGCGCGAGAACCTCGAAGCCATCGACTTCATCCGCCACCTCAATGGCGTGGCGGCCGTCGAGGCCCCGGGTGCGTTGATCATCGCCGAGGAATCCACGGCCTGGCCGGGCGTCAGCCAGCCGACCCAGCAGGGCGGCCTGGGCTTTGCCTACAAATGGAACATGGGCTGGATGCACGACACCCTGCACTACATCCAGAACGACCCGGTGCACCGCGCCCACCACCACAACGAAATGAGCTTCGGCCTGATCTACGCCTACTCCGAGCACTTCATCCTGCCGATCTCCCACGACGAGGTGGTGCACGGCAAGCACTCGCTGATCGACAAGATGCCCGGCGACCGCTGGCAGAAGTTCGCCAACCTGCGTGCCTACCTGACCTTCATGTGGACGCACCCAGGCAAGAAGCTGCTGTTCATGGGCTGCGAGTTCGGCCAGTGGCGCGAGTGGAACCACGACCACCAGCTGGACTGGTACTTGCTGCAGTACCCCGAGCACCAGGGCGTGCAGCGCCTGGTCGGGGACCTCAACCGGCTGTACCGAGACCTGCCGGCGTTACACGAGCAGGACTGCCAGCCCCAGGGTTTCCAGTGGCTGATCGGCGATGACGCGCACAACAGCGTGTTTGCCTGGCTGCGTTGGAGCAGCCAGGGCGAGCCGTTGCTGGTGGTGGCCAACTTCACTCCGGTGCCGCGCGAGGGGTATCGGATTGGCGTGCCGTTCGGCGAGCGCTGGCAGGAGCTGCTCAACAGCGATGCCGAGCTGTATGCGGGGTCGAATGTGGGCAACCTGGGGGCGGTGGAGAGTGACGAGGTCGCCAGCCATGGGCAGCCACTGTCGCTGGCCTTGAACCTGCCGCCGCTGGGGGTGCTGGTGATGAAGCCGGCTTGATTGGCTGCCTGTGCTGGCCCTATCGCCGGCAAGTCGGCTCCCACAGATATCCCAGGGCTGCTGGGGACCCTGTGGGAGCCGGCTTGCCGGCGATAGGGCCGCAACGGCCTACCAGCGCATCCGCACCCCGAGGCTGCCAATCAACCCGTTCAGGTCATTGTCATCCACATCGCTGCTGTAGTCGGCACTGACGAACAGCGCCACCGAAGGCGTCACCCGCGCCACCAGCCCCAACCCCAGTTCCACCGTGGTCGAGTACCGCGAGCTGGAGATCTTGTCCACCTGGTCCAGCTTGACCTCGTCGGCATTGCTGAAGTCGTACCACACGTTGGTTCGCACATAGGGCTCGATCGGCATGCCCTTGACCTCGTAGCGCCCGGACAACTTGGCGCCGACCCGGCCGCTCCAGGTCGGTTGGCTGTCGAAGGCCTGCAAGGTCTGCGCCTGCACCTGGTTGCCGGGGAAGAACTGCTGGTTGATCAACTGCGCCTGCGGCTCGACTACCCAGCCGCCGCCCAGGCTGATGGGGAACCCACCCTCCACGGAAAAGGTCATGGCATGGCCGCTGTCATCCAGGCGCTGGCCGTTGTCGCCGCGGCCCAGCACGTCGATGCGCGAACCCATGGCCACGGCATCCAGGTGCCAACCCTGGGCGTGGGTCATGCTCCAGTACACGCCCAGGCTCTCGCCGCTGAGGTTGACCGCATTGCGCTGCTTGTCGCCGAGCAGTGGGCGGGTGCCGTTCAGGCTGCTTTGCAGGTTGTTGTGGCCAACGAAGATCCCCGCCCGGTGCACGTTGCCGTCGGCGGTTTCACGCACGAACAGGTCCGGGCCGATCATCAGCTGCTGGCTGGGCGCTTCGAGCTGCTCTGGCGGTTGCGCGCCGGGCCGCGAGGTGGTGGGGAAGAACTGGCTCCAGGGGCTGGCCATCAGCATGGGAGCCACCAGGGCATGGCGCTCGCTCATCTGCTCGCCGAAGGCTGCCAGCGTGCCCAGGCTCAGGCCGCTGGCGCTGACCGGGTCGAGCGACAGTTGCTGGGGCTGCGCCGGCTGCTGCAGGAAGCCCGGGGACATGGGGTCGTCCTGCAGGTCGAAGGCGAAGGTTTCCACCGGGGTTGCCAGAAGCATCGACGTGGAAACCGCGTAGAAAATACGATCGAAGCGCAACGAGTTCGAGGTTCTTTTCATGGCGGATATCCTCTGGTTTCTTGTTGTACAGCCCAAGCACCTGGCCGGTTGTCACGAGCTGTACGGCAAGAACAGTGGACGAACCAAACCCTCGCGCCCGCTTTCGCGAGCACGCAGGAAGGCGCGAGCTAGAGGCCCGGCGCACGTTTTCAACGACTAGGTAATAGTTCAGCTAAGGTGAGGCGGGGGGCTGCGTCAAGAATGTGTTAAGCCATTGTCGAGGTTCTGTGAAAGGCATCAACGCATTGATTTTCGGGGTAAATGAGAGGGGGATAGTGGGGTTCGTTATTTGCCGCTGCGTGGCTATGCCGAATGATTGCTACAACCTGACTTCCACGGCAAGTGGCAGGTGATCGGAAAGGTGCGTCCAAGGCTTGTGGCTGAGGATTTTCGGTGCGTGGCTTTCGGCATTGCGCAGGTAGATGCGGTCCAGGGCCAGTAAAGGCAGGCGCGCCGGATACGTGCGCGCAAGCATGCCATGGTGGCGTTCGAACGCTTCGTGTAGGTCGCGCTGCTGGCGCAGGGTGCGGTTGCCGCGCAGTTTCCAGTCGTTGAAATCGCCGGCGATGATCACCGGGGCGCCTTCGGGCAGGCCGTCGAGCAGTTTGCGCAGCAGCTGCAATTGCTGCTGGCGGTGGCTCTCCAGCAGCGACAGGTGCACGCAGATGGCATGTACCTGGTGCTGGCCGGGTACGTCGAGGATGCAGTGCAACAGGCCGCGGCGCTCGGGGCCGGTGATCGACACGTCGAGGTTGCGGTGCTCGATGATCGGGTATTTGGACAACAGCGCGTTGCCGTGGTGGCCATCGGGGTACACGGCGTTGCGCCCGTAGGCGAAGTCGCTCCACATGCTGTCGGCAAGAAACTCGTACTGCGAGGTCTGCGGCCAGCCTGGGTAGCGCGCGGCATGGCGGTCGTGGCTGCCGAGCACTTCCTGGAGAAACACCAGGTCGGCCTGGGTGCTGCGCACCGCCTCGCGCAGTTCAGGCAGGATGAAGCGCCGGTTGAAGGCCGTGAACCCCTTGTGCGTATTCACCGTCAGCACCCGCAGCCGCTGCACGGCTGGGGCCTGGTCGACGCTGGCGAAACCTGGACGACCGGTTTCGGGGTTCACGGTGCCTCCTTGATGGTAGCTGGGGCTGCTGGCCCTATCGCCGGCAAGCCGGCTCCCACAAAGTCTTGGGACAGGCCCAGGCCGTCCCGGTTCAGTCTTCCTCGTGCTGCAACACCATCAGCAGGAACGAGCGCCCCTTGACCTCGAAGGTGCTGTCGAACTGCAGGTGCTGGGGTTTGCGCATCTCCGGCCGGTCGGTGTCGACCAGGCAGCTCCAGTACTCGCCCTCGGGCACGGTCGGCAACTGGAACGGCACCACATCATGGTGCGCGTTGACGATCAGCAGCATGGTCGCCTCCGACCCCGGCCGGGCAATGCCGCTGACCTGCGCGCGCCCGTCGATGAGCATGCCCAGGCAACGCCCGTGCGGGTCTTCCCATTGCTCCACGGTCATCTCGCTGCCATCGGGGGCCAGCCAGGTGACGTCCTTGACCCCGATCGCCTCGTTGTAGTCGCCGACCAGAAAACGCGAGCGGCGCAGCACTGGGTAGGCCAGGCGCAGGCGGGTCAGGCGCTTGACGAAGGCCAGCAGCTCCTTGCCGTTGTCATCCAGGTCCCAGTTGATCCAGCCGATCTCGCTGTCCTGGCAGTAGGCATTGTTGTTGCCATGCTGGGTGCGGCTGAACTCGTCGCCGGCGACGATCATCGGCGTGCCCTGGGCCAGCAGCAGGGTGGCGAAGTAGTTGCGCATCTGGCGCATGCGCAGGGCGTTGATCTCGGGGTCGTCGGTGGGGCCTTCGACGCCGCAGTTCCACGACAGGTTGTTGTCGGTGCCGTCCTGGTTGTTCTCGTCGTTGTCCTCGTTGTGCTTGCTGTTGTACGACACCAGGTCGCGCAGGGTGAAGCCATCGTGGGCGGTGACGAAGTTGACCGAGGCGTAGGGGCGCCGGCCGCGGTTGTTGAACATGTCGCCCGAGGCGGTCATGCGCGAGGCGAAGTCGGCCAGCTGGCCTTCGTCGCCTTTCCAGAAGGCGCGCACGGTGTCGCGGAAGCGGTCGTTCCATTCCGCCCAGCCTGGGGCGAAATTCCCCACCTGGTAGCCGCCCGGGCCGCAGTCCCAGGGCTCGGCGATCAGCTTGACCTGGCTGAGCATCGGGTCCTGGCGGCAGGCGACGAGAAAGCCGTGGCGCTCGCTGTAGCCGTCGTGGTAGCGGCCCAGAATGGTTGCCAGGTCGAAGCGGAAACCGTCCACGTGCATTTCGCCGGCCCAGTAGCGCAGCGAGTCGGTGACCAGCTGCAGCACGCACGGGTGGCTCAGGTCCAGGGTGTTGCCGGTGCCCGAATCGTTGATGTAGAAGCGCTTGTCGTCGGGCATCAGGCGGTAGTAGGAGGCGTTGTCGATACCGCGCATCGACAGGGTCGGACCACGCTCGTTGCCTTCGGCGGTGTGGTTGTAGACCACATCCAGAATCACCTCCAGCCCGGCGTCGTGCAGGTGCGCGACCATCTCCTTGAACTCGGCGATCTTGCCGCTGGCCAAGTAGCGCGGGTGCGGCGCGAAGAAGGCGATGCTGTTGTAGCCCCAGTAGTTGTTCAGGCCCTTGTCGAGCAGGTGCTGGTCGTTGACGAAGGCATGGATCGGCAGTAGCTCGATGCTCGACACGCCCAGGTCCTTGATGTGCTTGAGCAGCTCGTCGTTGGCAAGGCCGGCGAAGGTGCCGCGCAGCTCCTCTGGAACCGCCGGGTGGCGCATGCTGATGCCACGGGCATGGGCCTCGTAGAGGATGGTGCGCTCCCAGGGGATCTGCACGCGTTGGTCGCGGCCCCAGGTGAAGGCCGGGTCGATCACCTTGCACTTGGGCACGAAGGGCGCGCTGTCGCGTTCATCGAACGACAGGTCGCCGTCGGGGTGGCCGATGGTGTAGCCAAACAGCGCCTCGGACCATTTCAGGCTGCCGACCAGCTGCTTGGCGTAGGGGTCGATCAGCAGTTTGTTGGGGTTGAAGCGGTGGCCGTTCTGCGGCTCGTAGGGGCCGTGCACGCGGTAGCCGTAGATCTGCCCCGGGTGGGCGTCGGGCAGGTAGCCGTGGTAGATCTCGTCGGTGTATTCGGGCAGCTCGATGCGCTCGATTTCATGCTCGCCGGTGTCGTCGAACAGGCACAGTTCGACCTTGGTGGCGTTGGCCGAGAACAGGGCGAAGTTGACACCCAGGCCGTCCCAGGTGGCGCCGAGGGGGAAGGGCATGCCTTCGCGGATGCGCGACGGGGCGACGGAGCGGGTTTTCTTCGGGGTGCGGGGGCTCATGGCAGTCCTCGATTGGCCGGGGGGAGTGGGGTGTCAGTGAGGGCCCCATCGCCGGCAAGCCGGCTCCCACAAGCAGGCAGCATTGTTGCTGTGGGAGCCGGCTTGCCGGCGATGGGGCCGGGCCAGGCTTAGCCGGCAGTAGGCTTCTTCACCGCCCGCGGCTTCTTCGCCGCAGCCGGTTTAACCCCCGGCAGCGCTGCCGCCTTGGGTTCGGCAGGCGCCTTGGGCTTGGCCGCCGCCTTCTTGCGTGGCGCAGCCTTAGGCGCTAGCGCCTCGGCCTCGGCCAGCTTGCGCGCCATCTCCCAGTGGCGGTCTTCCTGCCCGGCAGGCTTACCCTCCGACTCCCAGATCTGATAGGCGAATTCGCGAACACGTTTTTCATCGACACTCATCATGACGCTCCTGATGCTCAAGATTGTTGTATCAACAGATTGACCGGAAACTCCGCCAGTACCGCGCGCAACATCAGTTCCTTTGAAGGGCTGACAGCGGCACTTGGGAAAAGTCCCGTCGAGTTGGCAGGTGACAAGGCAAACGGCAGGATCACCCGGGTGTCGTCCCAGTTCTGCGCCGGGATCAACGGTGTCGTGGCGCCGCCCAGCAGGCCACTGGCCAGGCGTGGGGCGACGATGATGGCGCGCTGGCCTTCACCCAGGCGGGCGAATGCCAGCACCTGGTCGGCATGCCGGCCCTGCACGGTCAGTGGCAGGTAGGCGCCGCGGCGGAACAGTTCGGCGTGGGCCTGGCGGCAGTCCAGCACGCGGGCCACCAGGGCCTGTTTGATGCGCCCGTCGCGCCAGTGCGCGAGCAGCTCGGCCGGCGTGCTGGCGTCGTCCAGGGTGCGCCGCCTGCAAGCGTAGTCCACCGGCTGGCGGTTGTCCGGGTCGACCAGGCTGAAATCCCAGTACTCGTTGCCCTGGTACAGGTCGGGCACCCCCGGCACGGTCATGCGCAGCAGTGTCTGCACCAGGCCGTTGAGTGCGCCGGGGCAGGCGATCAGCTGCGCGGCATCGGCCAGCGACTGGCGCAGTTGCTGGTTCTCGCGGGCGAGCAGCAGGCCATCGACATAGCCGGCGCAGGCTGCTTCATAGGCTTCGTTGGGGGCGTTCCAGCTGCTGCGCAGCTTGGCCTCGCGCAAGGCCTTCTGCTGCCACTGGCGGATGCGCGCGGCGTAGTGCTGCAGGGCGGGGCCATCGTTCAGGTCCAGGCCCAACGGCCAGCTGCCGAGCAAGGTCTGCAACAACAGCATCTCATCGCCCGGGCTCGGCGCCAGGCCATCGTCCAGTTGCTCGCGCAGCGGCGCGGCCAGCTCGCGCCAGTGCTCCATGCGGCTGGCCAGCCAGGGGCCGCGTTCGCTCAGCACCGCCAGGCGTGCGCGGGTGTCTTCGCCGCGCTTGTGGTCGTGGGTGGCGGTGGCCAGCAGGTTGTCGGGGAAGTCGCGCAGGCGGCGCTGGGCTTCGTTGTGGAAGTACTCCGGGCCGGCGCTGAAACGCTCGGCCTCGAAGCCCACATCGTTGCGCGACAACAGCCGCGCCGAGCGGTAGAAGGCGGTGTCTTCCACGGCCTTGGCCGCGCTCGGCGCGGTGAGCTGCTGGAAGCGCACGCAGGCGTGGCGCAGGTGCTTGCGCGGGCGGCCAGGCGGCAGCTGGCGCCAGGGTTGGCCACCGAGCCAGTGCGCCAGCTGTTCGAGCAGTGGCCAGTCGGCCTCGGCGAGGTCCTGGCGGGCATCGGCCAGGGCCTGCTGGAAGAACTTCTCGTCCTCGGCCGGGCGGCCACAGGCGTTGAAGTAGGTGCGGTACACCGGGTAATGCGCCACCAGCGCCTGCAGCGCCCGACGGATGGCGCCGAGGGTCAGGTCGCGGGTCATCAGGTCGTCGCGGGCCACTTGCAGCAGCGCCTGGGCCACCGATTCGCAGTCGCCGGCCAGGCTCGCGTTGAGCACCAGGTGGCGGGCCTGGCGCACTTCCTCGGCGAACGCCGGGCGCTCGCTCAGGGCGGCCCAGAGCTCGGTCAGCGGTGCCTCGCCGGCCGGGTCATGCTGCAGCAGCGACACCTGGTTCATGAACTCGTAGCCGGTGGTGCCGTCGGTGAGCCAGTCGCGGTGCAGGTGCTCGCTCTGGCCGAGGATTTTTTCCACGTAGATCGGGAAGTGCTCCAGCGCCGCCGACAGGGGCCGCCTGGCGAGCAGCCCGGTGACCCGCCGGCGCAACTTGCGGCAGTAGCCGCGCGGGTCGGCCAGGCCATCGATATGGTCGATGCGCAGGCCATCCACCAGGCCGCGCTCGATCAGCTCGAACAGCTTGGCGTGGGTGGCCTCGAACACCACCGCGCGCTCCACGCGCAGCCCGCCCAGCTCGTTGATGTCGAAGAAGCGCCGCCAGTTGATGTCGTCGGCGGCGGTACGCCAGCTGGCCAGGCGGTAGGTCTGGCGCTCAAGCAACAGGTGCAGGCGCTTGAAGCCGTTTTCACAGCGGCTGTCGAAGGCCACCAGGGCCGATTCCAGGTCTGCGCCTTCAGCCACCAGGCGCGCCAGTTCGGCGTGCAACGGCGCGGCGGCGGCCAGCGGCTCGGCGGCGTCGTTCAGGGCCGTGAAGTGCTCGGCCAGCGCCTGCAAGGTCGGCTCCGGGCTCAGGGAAAGGATCCAGCCGTAATCGACCGGGCAGATGGGGAAGCGGTGCTCGTGGTGGGCCACCTGCAACACGCCCTGCTGGGCGTCGAACTGCAGCGGCATCTCGCCATTCTTCAGCACCAGGCCATAGTCGTTGGCCAGGAACGGCAGCAACAGCTGGCCCGCCAGCAGCGGGTCGCTGGAGTGCCACTGGATGTCGAAGAACTCGGCATAGGGGCTGCGCCGGCCCCAGGCCAGCAGGCTCTGCCACCAGGGGTTGTCGGCGCCGCCGACGGCCATGTGGTTGGACACGGTATCGAGGATCAGCCCCATGCCGTGCTGGCGCAGGGCGGCCACCAGGCGCTGCAGCGCGGCTTCGCCACCGAGCTCCGGGTTGACCTGGGTCGGGTCGACCACATCGTAGCCATGGCGTGAGCCGGCGCGGGCCTTGAGGATCGGCGAGGCATACACATGGCTGATGCCCAGCTGGGCGAAGTAGGGCACCAGCGGCACGGCGTGGTCGAGGGTGAAGTCACTGTGAAACTGCAGGCGCAGGGTCGCGCTCAAGGGCTTCATCGGTCACGCTCCCAGGCTTGTTCGCGGGCCTGGGCCAACAGCTCCAGGCGGCGTGCGGCATCGTCATCGTCGAGCAGTTCGCGCACCGGCGCGGCGAAGCGCCGGCGCCAGTTGGGGTGGCCTTCGGTGGTGCCGGGCAGGTTGGGTTGCTCATCGCTGCCCAGCAGGTCTTCCAGCGGGATCAGCACCAGCGGCGCGCGGGTGTGGCCGACGTAGCGGATGGCGGCATCGATCAGCGCGTCGTTGTCCGCTTGCGGGCCGTAGTTGGCTTCCAGGGTGCGGCGCAGGCCGTCGCGCTCCTTCTGCCGCTCGTGGCGCCAGTGCAGTTCGGTGGCGGCGTCGATCAGCTTCAGGCGCTGGCTCCAGTCGATGTCGCGGCTTTGCAGCCAGCCGGCCAGCGGCGCCAGGTCGTGGGTGCCGGTGGTGGCCAGGGCATCGTCCGGCCAGTCGAGAATCGGCTTGAAGTGCCCAGGCTGGGTCTGCTCGAAGGGCAGCACGCGCATGCCCAGCACGTGCTTGGCGGCCAGCGCTTCACGCAGGCCTTCGGGCACCGTGCCAAGGTCTTCGCCGAGGATGATCGCTTGGTGGCGAGCCGACTCCAGGGCCAGCAGGCGCAGCAGGTCCTGCAGCGGGTAATGCAGGTAGGCGCCTTCGCTGGGCTTGCAGCCGCGGGGGATCAGCCACAGGCGGCGCAGGCCCATCACATGGTCGATGCGCAGGCCGCCCGCGTGCGCAAGGTTGGCCCGCAGCATCTCGATGAAGGCGCGGTAGCCATTGCGCCTGAGGCCTTCGGGGGAGAAGGCGCAGATGCCCCAGTCCTGCCCCGAGCGGTTGAGGATGTCCGGTGGCGCGCCGACCTTGAGGTTGGCCAACAGCTCGTCCTGGCGGCTCCAGGCCTGGCTGCCGGCACCGTCGGCGCCCACCGCCAGGTCGGCGATCAGGCCCACCGCCATGCCGTTGCTGCGCGCCGCTTCCTGGGCGCGTTGCAGGCTGCGGTCGGCCAGCCACTGGCAGAAGGCGTGGAACTCGACCTTGGCCGGGTAGGCGTTGGCGAAGGCTTCGACCTCGGGGTGGTAGGGGTCGTGCCAGGCGCTGGGCCAGTTGCGCCAGTCACCGCCCAGGCCGTGGTCCACGGCTTGCGCCTGCAGCACCTCGAAGCGGCAGTGGTGCTCCAGGGCCTGGCCGGCCGCGGCGCGGAAGCTGTCGAAGTCCTTGCGCAGCGGGTGGTCGCCCTGGCTGAAGTCCTGGTACAGCGCCTGCAGCAGGCTCAGGCGGGCGTTGGCGGCCCGTGGCCAGTCGACCAGCGGTTGCTGTTCCAGGTCTTCGAGGGTCTGCTCCAGGCCGCAGGCCTCGATGGCCATGCGCACGGCGCGCTCGCCGAGCACGGCGGCGGGGCTGGCATAGAGGGTGTTGAGCAGCAGGCGGCTGGAGGGCGAATAAGGGCTGTAGTGCAGCTGGTCAACCGCCGACAGGGCATGGATCGGGCTGATGGCCAGGGCATCGGCGCCGCGCTCGGCGGCGCTGCGTGCCAGTTGCTCCAGGGCCAGGCAGTCGCCGAAGCCGCCATCGCCGCTGCGGCGCAGGCTGTAGAGCTGCACGGCGAGGCCCCAGCAGCGTGGTGGTGGTTGCACCGCGTCTTCCAGGCTGTGGCAGCGCGCAGGCGCCACGGCCAGGGTGAAGCGCTGGCCTTCGATTTCCACCTGGTGGTAGCCGACGGGCAACACACCGGGCAGGCGCGCCTGACTGTCGAGGGCGACGTTGCGCTGGCTGCCATCTTCCAGGGTGCAACGCGCGGTGCTGGCGGGCTGGAAGTAGTGCGCCAAGGCCAGCGGCTCAGCCACGTCGGCGGTCAGCAGTGGCGGCAGGTGCTGGCTGTCCTCGGCGGTTTCCACCGCCTGCAGGCTGCTGTGCACCTCGTTGTCGTCGCCAGCCAGGTGGCCCAGGCCATCGAGGACCTTGCGCAGCACCTCGTCGCTGACCTGTTGTGGCCGGTTGTTGGCATCGACCCAATCGCGGGCAAGGCCCACGCGGGCGGCCAGGCGGTGCAGGGCGGTTTCGCTCATGGGCTCTCCTGGCCAGGGGCAAGCAGGCTGACCACGCAGCTGTAGGCCGACAGTGCGGTGTCTGGGTGCGTGGTGTCGCTGCTGTCGTAAAGGCGCTGTTCGGCGGCGGGCAAGGTGACTGCCTGGGGCGTGGGCGCAAGGTTCAGGTCGATGCGCAGGGTCTTGCCATCGCCCAGGCGCCAGCGTGCGGTCAGGGCCTTGTCGCCCAGCACATCGGCGCCCAGCGCGCGGCTGCCGGGCAAGTGCGGGATCACATGGATGCGGCGCAGCGCCAGCAGCTGTTGATAGAGGCCGTGCCAGCCGGCGATGACCTCCTGGCGCTGGGGCCGCGAAGCTTCGAAGGTCTGCTCGGCGTTGGGGTCGGGAATGCGTTCGCGCTGGGCCGGGTCGGCGAAGGCGTTGAAGTGGGCGAACTCGCCGCGCCGGCCTTCGCGCACGGCATCGGCCAGTTCGTCGTGGAAGTCGGTGAAGAACAGAAAGGGCCGGCAACTGCCGTCGTCGTCGCCCATGAACAGCAGCGGGATCATCGGCGCCAGCAGCAGCAGGCCGGTGGCTGCGCGCAGGGCCTGGGGCGGGCACAGGCGGGTGAGGCGCTCGCCCAGGGCGCGGTTGCCGATCTGGTCGTGGTTCTGCAGGAACAGCACGAACGAACTGGGCTCCAGGTGGCCGCTGGGCTCGCCGCGTGGCGTGCCGTGGCGGTTGGCCTGGCCCTGGAACACGAAGCCTTCGGCCAGGCAGCGGGCCAGCTTGTCGATCGGCCGCTGCTGGTAGTCGGCGTAGTAGCCTTCGGTTTCGCCGGTCAGCAATACGTGCAGGGCGTTGTGGCCATCGTCGTTCCACTGCGCATCGAAGCCCTGTTCGAGCAAGGATGCCTGGTTGTGCTCGTTCTCCAGCACCAGCCACACGTGCCGGCCTGGCTCGATGGCGGCGCGCACACGCTGCGCCAGTTCGACGAGAAAGTCCGGTGCATCGATGGCGTGCACAGCGTCCAGGCGCAGGCCGTCGCAGCGGTATTCGCACAGCCACATCAGGGCATTCTGGATGAAGAACTCGCGCACTTCGGCGCGGCGAAAATCGATGGCGGCGCCCCAGGGCGTCTGCCGGTCCTCGCGAAAGAACGCGCTGGCGTACTGGTGCAGGTAATTGCCGTCGGGGCCGAAATGGTTGTAGACCACGTCCACCAGCACCATCAGGCGCTGGCCGTGGGCTTGATCCACCAGCGCGCACAGCTGCTCGGGGCTGCCGTAGTTGTGCTGCGGTGCATAGGGCAGCACGCCGTCATAGCCCCAGTTGCGCTCACCGGGGAACTGCCCGATGGGCATCAGCTCGATGGCGCTGATGCCAAGCTCGGCCAGGCGCGGCAGCTGCCGGGCGACGCCGTCGTAGCCTTGCAGCACGCCGACGTGCAGCTCCTGGATCACCGCTTCGTGCCAGGGCCGGCCGTGCCAGGGGTGTTGCCAGGCATAGGCCTGGGTGTCGACCACCTGGCTTGGGCCCTGCACCCCTTCGGGCTGGTAGCGCGAGGCCGGGTCGGCCACCTGCAACTGGCCATCGATGCGGTAGTGGTAGCGGTCCCCGGCCTGGCAGGGCGCCACGCCGGTGAACCAGCCATTGTCTTCGCGCAGCAGCTCGATCGCCGGCTGCTGCTGCAACTCCAAGCTCACGCTGCGCGCATCGGGCGCCCACAGGGCGAAGCGCGCCGACGTGGCGTCCAGAAGGTGTGCGCCATGCCTGTGCATCTTCGAATCCCCGCTCAGTAGTGGCTGAACTGTGCCTGCTTGACCAGGTCCTCGTAGAGGCGGGCGTAGGGTTCGACCGCCTGGCACCAGTTGAACGGCTGGGTCATGGACAGGCAGCGCATGGCGTTGAGCAGGTTCTTCTTCTCATAGATATAGAAGGCCCGGCTCAGCGCCTCGCGGTAGCTTTCCACGGTCGATTCGTCGAACAGAAAACCCGTGACGCCGTTCTCGATGGTGTCGGCCAGCCCGCCGGTATTGCGCGCCACCGGCAACGAACCGAAGCGCTGGGCGTACATCTGGCTCAGGCCGCAGGGCTCGTAGCGCGACGGCATGAGCAGGAAGTCGCTGCCGGCGAACATGCGCCGGGCATCGGTTTCGTTGAAGCCGATGCGCACGCCGATGCGGCCCGGGTGGCGCAGCGCCAGTTCGCGCATGGCTTGTTCTTCTTCCGGCTCGCCGCGGCCGATGATGGCGATCTGGCCGCCTTGCTCGACGATGTAGTCGGCCACGCCCAGGGTCAGGTCCAGGCCCTTCTGGTACACCAGGCGCGAGACCACGGCGAACAACGGGCCGCTGGACGGTTCGAGTTCGAACAGGCGGCGCACCGCTTCGGCGTTGCGTGCCTTGCCCTCCCAGTCGTTGATGCTGAAATTGTGCTGCAGGTGGGTGTCGGTGGCCGAATCCCAGCTCTCGTCGATGCCGTTGGGAATGCCGCCGAGCAGCCCTTGCTGGGCCTTGCTGGCGAGGAAGCCGTGCAGGCCGCAGCCGAATTCCGGGGTGGTGATTTCACGGGCGTAGGTGGCGCTGACCGTGGTGATGTGGCTGGAGTAGGCAAGGCCGGCCTTGAGGAACGACAGCTTGCCGTAGAACTCCATGCCTTCCTGCTGCATGGCATGGTCGGGGATCGCCAGCTCCGGGCTGCAGGCGCGGCTGTACACACCCTGGTAGGCCAGGTTGTGGATGGTGAACAGGGTCGGGGTATTCAGGCCGCGCCAGTGCATGTAGGCCGGGGCCAGGCCGGCAGGCCAGTCGTGGGCGTGCACCACTTCGGGCTTCCAGTGGATCTTGCCTTCGCCGGCAGCGATTTCGGCGGCGGCCAGGCCCAGGCGGGCGAAACGGATGTGGTTGTCGGGCCAGTCGCGACCGTTGTTGGCACCATAGGGCGTGCCGTCGCGCTGGTACAGCTCGGGGCAGATGAGCACGTAGATGACCAGGCCGTCGGCCATGTCCATGCGGCCGATCTTGCACGGCGGCAGGGCGGCGTGGCCACCGAGTTCGCCGACGATATGGATGGGGTTGTCGCTTTCCATCACCTGGCTGTAGCCGGGGATCAGTACCCGCACATCGTGCAGGTGCGCAAGGGCCCGGGGCAGTGCGGCGGAGACGTCGCCCAGGCCACCGGTTTTCACAAGGTCGGCGATTTCCGAAGTGACGAACAGGATCTTGCGCTTGTTCGGGTTGTGCTGGCGCTGGGCGCCGGGTGCCTTGGCTGTCGTGGCGAAGCCCGGGGTGAGGGGTTCGCGGTTTTCCGGGTTGAATGAATCTACGTGAGGTTCGACAGCGGCACTGATCATACTTCTCTCCGTCCCTATGTTGTGGCCGGGTGCTGGCACCCGTTGCTCTTGTTTCGTTGTTGGTTTTCTCTGGTTCGTATCTTCGTAGTGCGGTCCTTGCCCCAGGGTCGTGCGCGCAGGCACGGCGCAATCGGCATTCCGGCCGAAGGCGATTGAGCGGGTTGGGGTGGGTGGGCTTTGGCGAGGGGTGCCCCTTTGCCATGGCCTACTTATGTTGCTGACCCGCCACCGTTTGCAAAAGTTCGACTTATTTCCGTCGCTTCTTCCCTGAGCAAATGGCGGGCCGGAAACTGAGTGTAGGAGAGCTGGAGCTAAAAAGGTGACCCACTGGTCACTTTCGTTATGACGCGGGCTAGACGCAAACGTTGGCGTGCGCAGTAGGTGCCGAGGCGGGGTAGAAAAGGGGCAGGTGAGCGAGGTGGGCGTGCTTCATTTTGCAGCGAGCGAGGGCCAGGTTTGCCCTGAAGCGGGGCATTGCGCCCCGCGCCAAGTTCAGGTCGAAGGCAGCAGCGAAGAGTGGTGATGGCTGATCAGCCATTGCTGGCCATCCCAGGCGTAAGTGAAGCTGTAGCGTGCAGCCACCTGCTTGCCCGTGGCGGCGAAATCGAAGGTATAGAGGCCGGCGAGGGTTGCCGTGTTGCAGGCGGCTTGAAAGTGGTGGCTGTCGAGCTTGCCGCTGGGCTGTTCGGCGAGGAAGTGCTCGAAGTAGTCGAGGCGTTCCTGCTGGCTCAGGCGCGGATGCTTGGACACCGTGGGCAGCAACAGCGCATCGTGCTGGTAGCGCTGCGCGACCCGCTTGGGGTCGCCGCTCTTGAGGCTGTCGTTCCAGGTTTCGAACAAGGCCAGGGCTTGTTGTTCGGTGACGGTTTCGCAGCTTTGGGCCGCAGCGTGCAAGGGCAGGGAGGCGAGGGCTATCGGCAGGCAGTATTTGGCGATGTTCATGCTAGCTCCGTTGGCGGGGCTCCTGGCTGGGCCCGTGACGGCGGCTACTGTAGAAAGCGCGACGTGGCGCAACTATCGGAAAAATCGTTTGGCTAGCACTGCTTTTGCGCAGCGCAGGGTGGGAGCGGGGAAGCTCCCACGCCAGGAGAGGGTCAGAGGCTGACGGATTTGTCGCCGGAACGTGCCTGCTCCAGCAGCATGTGCAATTGAGCGACCTGCTGGCGCAGCTGCTCGCGTTCGTCCTTCAACTTGCGCAGCTCATCGCGGCGCACGGAGACATAGAGGGTCTGGGTTGGAGTGGCTGGCATCAAGGTACCCATGAGTACACCTCGCGGTTCTGGCTGGTGACATTTAAAGCGTAGACGCTTCACGCGGCGCGCATTCTGAATTCTTTCGCAGCCGATGGGAACTTTTTTGTTTGACGTTGTCGCGCCGTTCGTCGCTGAACCCTTGGGGCGCGTGCTGGACTAATCTGTGAAGCTGAACTGCATTGTCATTCATTTTCGAAGGGGAGCATCGGCTCATGCAACTGGGAATCGTCGGGCTGGGCCGCATGGGCGGCAATATCGCAAGGCGCCTGATGCGCGCCGGACACCGCACGGTGGTCAACGACCGCAACCGTGAGGCCATCGTCGCCCTGGAAGGCGAGGGCGCCCAGGGTGCCCACGACCTCGGTGCGCTGGTGCAAAAGCTCAAGGCGCCGCGGGCGGTGTGGGTGATGCTGCCGGCGGGCGAGCCCACCGAGCAGACCATCGCGCAACTGGCCGAGCTGCTGGAGCCGGGCGATGCGATCATCGATGGCGGCAACACCTTCTACAAGGACGACATGCGCCGCGCCAGCGAGCTGGCCAAGCGCGGCCTGCACTACCTGGACGTCGGCACCTCGGGCGGGGTCTGGGGCCTGGAGCGCGGCTACTGCATGATGATCGGCGGCGAGAAGGACGTGTTCGAACGCCTGGAGCCGCTGTTCAAGGCGCTGGCCCCGGGCGTGGGCGATATACCGCGCACCCATGGCCGCGAGGGTGAGCACCAGCGCGCCGAGCATGGCTACATCCATGCCGGCCCGCCAGGCGCCGGGCACTACGTGAAGATGGTGCACAACGGCATCGAGTACGGACTGATGCAGGCCTACGCCGAAGGCTTCGACCTGCTGCGCAGCAAAGGCGGCACGGAACTGCCCGAAGACCAGCGCTTCGACCTGAATGTGGCCGAGATCGCTGAAGTGTGGCGACGCGGCAGCGTGGTTACCTCCTGGCTGCTCGACCTGACCGCCGATGCCCTGGTGGCCGACCCGCAGCTGGCCCAGTTCAGCGGTTCGGTGTCCGACAGTGGCGAAGGCCGCTGGACCATCGACGCCGCCGTCGAGCAGGCCGTGCCGGTGCCGGTGCTGTCCAGCGCGCTGTTCGCCCGCTTTCGCTCGCGCCAGCAGCAGGGCACCTATGGCGACAAGATCCTTTCCGCCATGCGCCTGGGCTTCGGTGGCCACGTCGAGAAGAAAGACGCATGACCAAACAGACCATACCGACTGCTCCGCCCTGCACCCTGTTCCTCTTCGGCGCCAATGGCGACCTGGTCAAGCGCCTGCTGATGCCGGCGCTGTACAACCTCAGCCGGGACGGCTTGCTCGACCGCAACCTGCGCATCGTCGGCGTCGACCACAACGCCGCCACGGCCACGGAATTCGCCGAGCGCCTGCACGCCTTCATGCTCGAGCGTGACAAGGGCGGCGAGGGCGCCAGCAAGTGCCTGGACGAGAAGCTGTGGGCGCGCCTGGCCAAGAACCTGGACTACCAGACCGGCGACTTTCTCGACCCGGCCACCTACACGGCCCTGGCCAAGCGCATCGACAAGACCAGCCATGGCAACGCCATTTTCTACCTGGCCACCTCGCCGCGCTTCTTCCCCGAAGTGGCCCAGCGCCTGGGCGCGGCCGGCTTGCTCGACGAGTCTGGCGGCAGTTTCCGCCGGGTGGTAGTGGAGAAGCCCTTCGGCACTGACCTGGCCAGCGCCGAAGCGCTCAATGCCTGCCTGTTGAAGGTGATGAGCGAGCGGCAGATCTACCGCATCGACCATTACCTGGGCAAGGAAACGGTGCAGAACATCCTGGTCAGCCGGTTTTCCAACGGGCTGTTCGAATCGTTCTGGAACAACCACTACATCGACCATGTGCAGATCACCGCCGCCGAAACCGTCGGCGTCGAAACCCGCGGCGCGTTCTACGACAACACCGGTGCCCTGCGCGACATGGTGCCCAACCACCTGTTCCAGCTGCTGGCGATGGTCGCCATGGAGCCTCCGGCGGCCTTTGGTGCCGATGCGGTGCGTGGCGAGAAGGCCAAGGTCATCGGCGCCATCCGCCCCTGGTCGGCGAAAATGGCCCTGCGCAACTCGGTGCGGGGCCAGTACAGCGAAGGCAAGCAGGGGCGCAAGCGCCTGCCGGGCTATCGCCAGGAAGACAAGGTGGCGCCAGATAGCCAGACCGAAACCTACGTGGCCCTGAAGGTGATGATCGACAACTGGCGCTGGGCCGGCGTGCCGTTCTACCTGCGTACCGGCAAGCGCATGAGCGTGCGCGACACCGAGATCGCCATCTGCTTCAAGCCGGCGCCTTACGCGCAGTTTCGCGAGTCGGAGCTGGAGCGGCCCAAGCCCAATTACCTGAAGATCCAGATCCAGCCCAACGAGGGCATGTGGTTCGACCTGCAGGCCAAGCGGCCGGGGCCGGAGCTGGTGATGGAGAATGTCGAGCTGGGCTTTGCCTACAAGGACTTCTTCAAGATGACCCCGGCGACCGGCTACGAGACCTTGATCTACGATTGCCTGACCGGCGACCAGACCTTGTTCCAGCGCGCCGACAACATCGAGAACGGCTGGCGTGCGGTGCAGCCGTTTCTCGATGCCTGGGCCCAGGATGGCGAGGTGCATGAGTACCCGGCGGGTGAGGATGGGCCGGAGGCTGGGGATGAGTTGCTGACCCGTGACAAGCGTGAATGGCACAAGCTGGGGTGACTGTACCGGCCTCATCGCCGGCAAGCCGGCTCCCACAGGCCTGTGTGTACCTGTGGGAGCCGGCTTGCCGGCGATGAGGCCGGTACAGGCAAACCTATAAGGAGTAGCAATGCCCGCCCACATCGAAGACTACGCCCTGCTCGGCAACTGCCGCAGCGCCGCTCTGGTCAGCCGCGACGGCTCCCTGGACTGGCTGTGCCTGCCGCGCTTCGACGCCCCCGCGGTGTTCGCCGCGCTGCTGGGCAACGAAGAAAACGGCCGCTGGCGCCTGGCCCCGACCGACCCGGTGCAACACAGCAGCCGCACCTACCTGGACGACACCCTGGTACTGGAAACCACCTGGGTCACTGCCAGCGGCCGCGCCCGCGTGCTCGATTTCATGCCGCTGGACGAGGTCAACTCGGTGGTGCGCATCGTCGAAGGCCTTTCGGGTGAAACCAGTTTCGAAATGGACCTGGTGATGCGCTTCGATTACGGGCGCAGCGTGCCCTGGGTAGAAAAACTCGACCCCCTGACCCTCAGCGCCGTGGCCGGCCCCGACCGCCTGATCCTGTGCAGCAGCGTGCCCTCGCACGCCCGCGACCACCACACGGTCGCGCGCTTTCGCGTCGGCGCAGGCGAACGCCACGTGTTCAGCCTGCGCCACCAGCCCTCGCATTTGCCGGTGCAGCCGGACTGCGACATCGACCAGGCCCTGGCGCACACCCTCGAGCACTGGCAGGCGTTCGCCGCCCGTTGCCCGGATGTCGGCCCTTACACCGCCCTGGTGCGGCGCTCGCTGCTGACCCTCAAGGCCATGACCTACGCACCCACCGGCGGCATCGTCGCCGCCGTCACCACCTCGCTGCCCGAGCGCGTGGGCGGCGAGCGCAACTGGGACTACCGCTTCTGCTGGCTGCGCGACGCCACCATGACCCTGCTGGCCTTCATGAACCTTGGCTACTTCGACGAAGCCCAGGCCTGGCGCGAATGGCTGTTGCGCTCGGTGGCCGGCAACCCCGAGCAGATGCAGATCATGTACGGCCTGGCCGGTGAACGCGACCTGCAGGAATACACCCTGCCGTGGCTGGCCGGCTACGAGCACTCGCAACCGGTGCGGGTCGGCAATGCCGCCTCCGAGCAGCGCCAGCTGGATATCTACGGCGAGCTGGCCGACGCCATGACCCAAGCGATCAAGGGCGGCCTGCCTCGCCTGCCGCGCAGCGCCGCGATCGCCCGCTTGATCCTGCCCTATGTGGAAAGCATCTGGCGCGAGCCGGACGAAGGTGTGTGGGAAGTGCGCGGCGGCCGCCAGCACTTCGTGCATTCCAAGGTCATGGCCTGGGTCGCCTTCGACCGCGCGGCGGGGCTGGCCGATACCACCGAGGAAGACCGCGAGCGCGGCCATCATTACCGCCAGGTGGCCGATGAAATCCACCGCGAAGTCTGCGCCCAGGGGCTCGATGCCAGCGGCGCGTTCTTCGTTCAGGCCTATGGCTCGAGCGAACTGGATGCCAGCCTGCTGCAGATTGCCCTGACCGGTTTTCTGCCCGCGACCGACCCGCGCTTCTTGCGCACCCTGGAGCAGATCGAACAGCGGTTGCTGAAAAATGGCCTGCTGCTGCGCTATGACAGCGACAGTTGCAGCGATGGGCTGACGCCGGGGGAGGGCACGTTCCTGGTGTGCTCGTTCTGGTTGGCCGATGTCTATGTGCTGCTCGGGCGCCAGCAGCAGGCGCAGGCGCTGTACGAGAAGCTGACCGGGCTGTGCAACGACCTGGGCCTGCTGGCCGAGCAGTACGACCCGGCCGGGCGGCGCATGCTGGGTAACTACCCCCAGGCGTTCAGCCATATCGGCATCATCAACACGGCGCTGAACCTGCACCGGGCGCAGTGCCCGGCGCGGGATCGGGCGAGCAGTGGGTGAAGGCCTCAGTTCACGGCATCTTTCAGATTCTTGCCGGGTTTGAAGGTGATTTTCTTGTGCGCGTTGATGGTGATTTCTTCAAGGGTGCGAGGGTTGCGCCCAACCCGCTTGGGCACGGCAGTCACGCCGAAATTGCCAAAGCCTACCAACGAGACGTCTTGGCCTTTGATCATGGTTTCGGTGATTGCATCAAGGAACGCTTTCAACACCAACCCTGCGTCAGCCTTGCTCAACTCGGCCCGCTTGGCGATGTCATCGATCAGTTTTTTCTTGTTCATCGGGTCATCCTGTCAATGAGGTGTTCAAGGCCCCGTCGGCCTGCTTGCAGGCTGGCGCGGTACACCGAGTTTCGGGGCTGCCCGGCAAGGCGCGCAACTGGCAAAAATATCAGGTCTGCGGTGCTGTAAAACTGTTAGCCTTGACGGGTTTCAGGCGTTTTGGACAGGCCATGGCCAACCACAAGATCGAGATTCGTCGGCGCAATGTAGAAAAGATTCTGCAGGCCGCCGAAAAGGTGTTCGCCGAGAAGGGTTTCGGTGCCACTTCCATGGGTGATATCGCCGAACAGGCCGAGCTGCCGCGTTCCAATCTGCACTACTACTTCAACACCAAGGACGACCTGTTCCGTGCGGTGCTGCAGGACCTGCTGGATGTATGGAAGCAGGACGCCCTGTGCTTCGAGAACTTCGACGACCCGCGGGTGGTGCTGACCAGCTACATCCGCGCCAAGATGGGCCATTCCCGGTCACGTCCGCTGGGTTCGAAGATCTGGGCCGAAGAGATGCTGCATGGCGCGCCGCTGCTGGGCGTGAACCTGGGCGAGAGCCTGGTGCCCTGGGCCAAGCTGAAGGAAGACAAGATTCGGCGTTGGGTGGATGAAGGGCGCATCCTGGCGGTGGAGCCTTCGGCGCTGCTGTACATGATCTGGGCATCGACCCAGCACTATGCCGACTTTGGTTATCAGGTGACGGTGCTCAATGGCGGCGAGCCGTTGTCGGACCCGGCGTTCGAGCGGGCGGTGCAGACGGTGACCAGTGTGATCCTGCGGGGGATTGGGTTGGAGCCCTAGGGCTGCGTTGCAGCCCAATCGCTGCGTTGCAGCCCTAGGGCTGCGTTGCAGCCCAATCGCCGGCAAGCCGGCTCCCACAGGGTGCAGTGCAGCGCTTGCCTGTGGGAGCCGGCTTGCCGGCGATGAGGCCACCACCGACTCAGCTCGCTTCGCGGTAGGGATTGCGCGGATCCTGCGTCCAGTTCAAATAAGGCTTGCCAGTCTCCTGCGCGACCATCTCGATGCAGCCCTCCACCGGGCAGGTGATCTGGCACAGGTTGCACCCCACGCACTCATCCTCGATCACGCTGTAGGCATGGGTCCCATCCGCCTTCAAGGTACTGGCAATCGCCTGGTGCGAGGTGTCTTCGCAGGCAATGTGGCAACGGCCGCAGCCAATGCACGCGTCCTGGTCGATGTGCGCCACCGACTTGTAGTTGATGTCCAGGTACTTCCAGTCGGTGGTGTGCGCCACCGCTTGGCCGCGGAAGGCCTCCAAGTTGCGGTGCCCGTGCTGGTCCATCCAGCGCGCCAGGCCGTCCTTCATGTCCTCGACGATACGAAAACCATGCAGCATCGCCGCCGTGCACACCTGCACCGCGCCACTGCCCAGGGCGATGAACTCGGCCGCGTCGCGCCAGGTGCCGATGCCGCCGATGCCGCAGATCGGCAGGCCATGGGTTTCCGGGTCGCGGGCGATTTCAGCGACCATGTTCAGGGCGATGGGTTTGACCGCCGAGCCGCAGTAGCCGCCGTGGGTACTCTGGTCGCCGACGATGGGGTGGGCGACCATGCGGTCGAGGTCGACGCTGGTGATCGAGTTGATGGTGTTGATCAGCGACACCGCATCCGCCCCGCCGCGGTGGGCGGCGCGTGCCGATTGGCGGATGTCGGTGATGTTGGGCGTGAGCTTGACGATCACCGGCAGGCTGCAGTGCTGCTTGCACCAGCGGGTGACCATCTCCACGTACTCGGGCACCTGGCCCACGGCCGCGCCCATGCCGCGCTCGGGCATGCCGTGGGGGCAGCCGAAGTTCAGCTCGATGCCATCGGCGCCGGTGGCTTCCACCAGCGGCAGGATGAACTTCCACGACTCCTCCACGCACGGCACCATCAGCGACACGATCAGCGCGCGGTCGGGCCAGTCCTTCTTCACCTGGGTGATTTCGCGCAGGTTGATTTCCAGCGAGCGGTCGGTGATCAGCTCGATGTTGTTGATGCCCTGCACCTGGCGGTTGGCGCCGAAATGCGCCGAGTAGCGCGACGACACGTTGACCGCCGCCGGGTCCTCGCCCAGGGTTTTCCAGACCACCCCGCCCCAGCCGGCCTCGAAGGCGCGGACCACGTTGTAGGCTTTGTCGGTCGGCGGCGCGGAGGCCAGCCAGAACGGGTTCGGCGCCTTGATGCCGGCGAATACGATGGACAAGTCGGCCATTACGCTGCCTCCACATTGAGCATGAGTTGGGCATGGATGGCTTCGGCGGCCAACTTGCCATGTTGCACGGCTTGTACGGTGAGGTCCTGGCCCAGGGCTGTGCAGTCGCCGCCGGCGTATACGCCGGGCAGGCTGGTGCGCATGCTGGCGTCGACGCGGATGCGCTCGCCGTCGCGGGCCAACTGCGCGGCCACGGGGTCGCCCAGGCTCTGTTCATCGAAGCGTTGGCCGATGGCCTTGAAGATGGCGTCGGCGGGCAGCTCGAAGGTTTCGCCGGTGTCGCGCAGGCGGCCGTCGGCCAGTTCGGTGCGGGCGAAGCGCATGCCGCGCACCTTGCCGTGATCGTCCAGCAGCACCGCATCGGGGCGCGCCCAGGTGTGCAGGCGTACCTGGTTGGCCTTGGCGATGTCCTGCTCGTGGCCGGTGGCGCCCATGTCGGCGTGGCCGCGGCGGTACACCAGGTTGACGTCGCGCGCGCCCAGGCGGCTCATCTGCACGGCCATGTCGATGGCGGTGTTGCCGGCACCGATGACCAGGCAGCGCTCGGCCAGTGGCAGTTGCGTGAGGTCATCGGCCTGGCGCAGTTCGCGGATGTAGTCGGTGGCCGCGAGCATGCCCGCAGCCTCTTCGTCGGCAAGGCCCAGTTGGCGCACCGCATTCAGGCCAAGGCCGAGGAACACCGAATCGTACTGCTCACGCAGCTCGGCAAGGCTCAGATTGGCGCCCAGGCGCTGGCCATGGCGGATCTCGATGCCGCCGATGCCCAGCAGGAAGTCCACTTCGCGCTGGGCGAAATCATCCACCAGCTTGTAGCGGGCGATGCCGTACTCGTTGAGGCCACCGGCCTTTTCACTGGCCTCGAACACCACCACGTCATGCCCGTGCAGGGCCAAGCGGTGGGCGCAGGACAACCCGGCCGGGCCTGCGCCGACCACGGCAATGCGTTTGCCGGTGGCGGGGGAGCGCTGGAACGGGTGTTCGCTGAAGCCTGCGTTGTCCAGCGCATAGCGCTGCAGCTGGCCGATCAGCACCGGGGCGCACTCCTGGGCGTTGTTGCGCACGCAGGCTTGCTGGCAAAGGATTTCGGTCGGGCACACGCGGGCACAGCTGCCGCCGAGGATGTTGGCCGAGAGAATGCGTTCGGCGGCGCCTTGCAGGTTCTCGTCGCTGATGCGGTGGATGAACGAGGGGATGTCGATTTCGCTCGGGCAGGCATTCACGCAGGGGGCGTCGTAGCAGTACAGGCAACGGGCGCTTTCCACGGCAGCCTGGCGGGCGGTGAGGGGCGGGGCGAGGTCGCTGAAGGCCTCGGCCAACGCATCGTTGCCGGCGCGGGGGCGCGGCAGGTGGTTCAGGGCATCGATCACGGTTGTAGCCTCTCTTTTTTTATGGGGCTTGGTGTGGGCCCAATCGCCGGCAAGCCGGCTCCCTCAGGTACGCAGATGTCCTGGAGAGCGGTGCTGCCCTTGTGGGAGCCGGCTTGCCGGCGATGGCCTCAGCGCTGCACGGGCGTCGGGCGCTGCTGCTCGGCGCGGCGGCCCAGGACCTCGTACACCGAGGGGTAGGCCGGGCGCTCCACGTAACGGCCTGCGCCGGGTTCGGCGCGCAGGTCGCCATCGGCCCAGACCACGCGGCCCTGGCTGATGGTGTGGCTGGGAATGCCGCGCACGGTGCGGCCTTCGAAAATGTTGAAGTCGACGCGCTGGTGGTGGGTCTGCGCCGAGATCGTGCGCGTGCCCTGTGGGTCCCACAGCACCAGGTCGGCATCGGCGCCCACGCGGATGGCGCCCTTGCGCGGGAACAGGTTGAAGATCTTCGCGGTGTTGGTGGAGGTCAGCGCGACGAATTCGTGCATCGACAGGCGCCCGCTGTTGACCCCGGCATCCCACAGCACCGCCATGCGGTCCTCGATGCCGGCGGTGCCGTTGGGGATGCGGCTGAAGTCGTCGCGGCCCATGGCTTTCTGTTCGGCGCAGAAGCAGCAGTGGTCGGTGGCGGTGGTGTGCAGGTTGCCCGACTGCAGGCCGCGCCACAGCGCCTCCTGGTGCTCGCGCGGGCGGAACGGTGGGCTCATCACGTAGCCGGCGGCGGTGGACCAGTCGGGGTGGCGGTAGACGCTGTCGTCGATCAGCAGGTGGCCGGGCAGCACCTCACCGTACACCGGCTGGCCCTTGGCCCGGGCGTAGCTGATCTCGTCCAGCGCTTCGCGGCTGGAGATGTGCACCACGTACAGCGGCGTGCCGATGGTTTCGGCGATGCGGATGGCGCGGCTGGCGGCTTCGCCTTCGACTTGCGAGGGGCGTGACAGCGGGTGCGCTTCCGGGCCAGTCAGGCCCTGGGCCAGCAGTTTGCGCTGCAGGTGATAGACCAGCTCGCCGTTCTCGGCATGCACGGTGGGCACCGCGCCCAGCTGCAGGCAACGCTCGAAGCTGGCCACCAGGGTGTCGTCGGCGGCCATGATGGCGTTCTTGTAGGCCATGAAGTGCTTGAAGCTGTTGACCCCGTGCTGGCTCACCAGCTCGCCCATTTCTTCGGCCACCTGCTCGCTCCACCAGGTGATGGCGACGTGAAAGCCGTAGTCCGAGGCGCTTTTCTGCGCCCAGCCGCGCCAGGTATGGAAGGCTTCGAGCAGCGACTGCTGGGGGTTGGGGATGACGAAATCGATGATCGAGGTGGTGCCGCCGGCCAGCCCCGCGGCGGTGCCGCTGAAGAAGTCTTCGCTGGCCACGGTGCCCATGAAGGGCAGTTGCATGTGGGTGTGCGGGTCGATGCCGCCGGGCATCAGGTACTGGCCTGTGCCGTCGAGGATTTCGCAATCGGTAGGGGGTTCGAGGTCTTTGCCAATGGCGCGGATCTGGCCATCGACACACAGGACATCAGCGGGATAGCTCTCTTCGTGGGTGACCACGGTGGCGCCACGGATCAACAGGGACATGCCGTCTTCCTCGCAGGCTGACCGGTCTGGGCCGGTTCTTGGAATTGTTATGTGCCAGTGGCTGGAGGACCGATCTCAATCCTGTCAGGCCTGACAAGAATGGAATCTAGTTGGGGATTTTGGATTATTCAAGAAAAAATTTCATGAGCTTATATCTTTTATAACTTATTGATTTTTAACGTTTTATATAAGGAATCACCAAAATGGGGAGGCCCTTCACCATTTTGACGCACTTGACAAGATGCCAAATTGGTCAAGATTTTCCATGCAAAATCAGCTGCTTGAAACCTGGCTTCGAGGCGCTGGCCGCGCCACTGAAAAACCAGGTTGCACCAAGTTGAAACCCGGTGCGCGGGCCAGGGCCGGCCCACAGCGGCATGAATACCCGGCGAAGGCACCCGTGTGCCTGCGCCTGGCGCAATCGAAAGCCTTGCAGATCAGTTGATTACCTCCGGCCGGCGGCGGCCGTGCGGGCAGGCTCCGGCCAACCCGGCACGCAATTTGAGTACGGCCCAACCGCCAGGCCGGGCCGGAGGTGCAGTACTGGTGGTGTAGACACTCCGGCCATCGCATTAGCCCGATGAGCGAACAATTAGAAAAATCTGGAGAAGGCCCCATGCAACAGAGCAGATCGCAAGTGATCGAGCAGGCTGGCCTGTTCGAGCTGTCGGCGGGCACTGACGTGCTCGACAGCCCGCGCTACAACCACGACATCGCGCCGACCAAGGTGCACCAGCGCACCTGGAACAAGTGGCACATCACCGCGCTGTGGGTGGGCATGTCCATCTGCGTGCCCACCTACACCCTGGGCGGTGTGCTCACCGCCTACTTCGGCCTGAGCGTGGGCGAGGCGCTGCTGGCGATCCTGCTGGCCAACCTCATCGTGCTGATCCCGCTGACGCTCAATGCCTTCCCCGGCACCAAGTACGGCATTCCGTTCCCGGTGCTGCTGCGCTCCTCGTTCGGCATCATCGGCTCCAACGTGCCGTGCCTGATCCGCGCGGTGGTCGCCTGCGGCTGGTTCGGCATCCAGACGATGTTCGGCGGGCTGGCCATCCACCTGTTCCTGGGCTCGATCTTCCCCGACTGGAAAGCCCTGGGCGGCACCGGCGAGGTGATCGGTTTCATGGTGTTCTGGGCGCTCAACCTGTGGGTGGTGCTGCGTGGTGCGGAGTCGATCAAGTGGCTCGAAACCCTGTCGGCGCCATTGCTGGTGGCGGTGGGCTTCGGCCTGCTGTTCTGGGCCTTGCCGCACATGTCGATGACCGAGTTGCTGGCCCAGCCGCCCAAGCGCCCAGAAGGGGCGAGCGTGGTCAGCTACTTCTGCGCCGGGCTCACGGCGATGGTCGGCTTCTGGGCCACGCTGTCGCTGAACATCCCGGACTTCAGCCGCTACGCCAAGAGCCAGAAGGACCAGATTCTCGGGCAGATCTTCGGCCTGCCGCTGACCATGTTCCTGTTCGCAGCGCTGGGGGTGGTGATGACCGCCGCCTCGGCCTCGCTGGTGGGGGAAACGGTGTCGGACCCGGTGAGCCTGATCGGCAAGATCCACAGCCCAGGCTGGGTGGCGCTGGCCATGGCGCTGATCATCATCGCCACGCTGTCGACCAACACGGCGGCCAACATCGTCTCGCCCACCAACGACTTCCAGAACATCGCCCCGCGCCTGATCGGGCGTAGCCGCGCGGTGTGGCTGACCGGTTTGATCGGGTTGGCGCTGATGGGCCACGAGCTGCTCAAGAAGCTTGGCTGGATCGTCTCCGACCTGAGCCTTGAGAGTGTCTATTCCAACTGGCTGCTGGGTTACTCGAGCCTGCTCGGGCCGATTGCCGGGATCATGGTGGTGGACTACTTCCTGATTCGCCGGCAGAAGCTCGACCTGGCCGGGCTGTACCGGGACGACGTGTACCCGGCGTGGAACTGGGCCGGCTTTGGCGCCTTCGCGGTGCCCGTGGCGCTGACCGTGATGGCGATTGGCAACAGCAGTTTCAGCTGGTTCTACGACTATGGCTGGTTCACCGGCTCGCTGCTCGGGGGCGCGCTGTACTACGCCCTCGGCGGCGTGGCGGTGCGTGGGGCGGCGCGGCTGGCCAAGCCGTTGCCCTGACACCGCGGCGGCCTCATCGCCGGCAAGCCGGCTCCCACAGGTACACACAGGCCTGTGGGAGCCGGCTTGCCGGCGATGAGGCCCGACCCGACAGCGCAAGACTCAACCTGCATGCAGATAACAAAAACGCCTGAGGAGAAACCCCAATGACCCCCGCCCAGAACGTCCTGCAATCCACCGACCAGCACGTCGACAGCGCCCGCCTGTGGCAATCGCTGATGGACCTGGCGCGCCTCGGCGCCACGGCCAAGGGCGGGGTCTGCCGCCTGGCCCTGACCGACCTCGACCGCCAGGCCCGCGACCTGTTCGTCGGCTGGTGCGAGGCCGCCGGCTGCACCGTCAGCGTCGACGGCGTCGGCAACATCTTCGCCCGCCGCCCGGGCCGCAACCCCAAGCTACCCCCGGTGATGACCGGCAGCCATATCGACACCCAGCCCACCGGCGGCAAGTTCGATGGCTGCTTCGGCGTGATGGCGGGCCTGGAAGTCATCCGCACCCTCAACGACCTGGGCATCGAAACCGAAGCGCCGCTGGAAGTGGTGGTGTGGACCAACGAAGAAGGCTCGCGCTTTGCCCCCTGCATGATGGGTTCGGGGGTGTTCGCCGGCAAGTTCACCCTGGAGCAGACCCTGGCCAAGCGCGACGCCCAGGGCGTGAGCGTGGGCGAGGCGCTGAACGCCATCGGCTATGCCGGCCAGCGGGCGGTGCTCGGCCACCCGGTGGGGGCCTATTTCGAAGCGCACATCGAGCAGGGCCCGATCCTCGAAGACCAGGCCAAGACCATCGGCGTGGTGCTGGGGGCACTGGGCCAGAAGTGGTTCGACCTGACCCTGCGCGGTGTCGAAGCCCATGCCGGCCCGACGCCGATGCACCTGCGCAAGGACGCCCTGGTCGGCGCCGCCGCGGTGGTCGAGGCGGTCAACAAGGCCGCGCTCGGCCATCAACCGCATGCCTGTGGCACCGTCGGTTGCCTGCAGGCCTACCCGGGTTCGCGCAACGTCATCCCCGGCGAGGTGCGCATGACCCTGGATTTTCGCCACCTGGAAGGCGAACGGCTGGATTCGATGATCGCCGACGTGCGCGCGGTGATCGAAGCCACCTGCGCCAAGCACGGCCTGAGCCATGAACTGGTGCCCACGGCCGATTTCCCGGCGCTGTACTTCGACCGTGGCTGCGTCGATGCCGTGCGCGACTCGGCGCGCACGCTGGGCCTGGCGCACATGGACATCGTCAGCGGGGCCGGGCACGACGCGATCTTCCTGGCCGAGCTCGGGCCGGCGGGGATGATCTTCGTGCCGTGCGAGAACGGCATCAGCCACAACGAGATCGAGAACGCCACGCCGCAAGACCTGGCGGCCGGTTGCGCGGTGTTGCTGCGGGCGATGCTGGCGGCCTCCGAGGCGATCGCCAGCGGGCGCCTGGCGGCGTAACGCCAGGGGGTCAAGGGTGCCGGGTCAGGCCGGCTGCAGGCACCCGTCACGGCCGATGTGGTAACGCTGCAGGTCCTGGGCCAGGGTCAGGTGGCCGCTGTAGTGGGCCTGCGCTTCCACGCGCACCTCCTCGATGCATGGGCTGCGCCGTGGGTCGGGCTGGTAGCGGGCGCTGAAGTGGGTCAGCACCAGGTTGCGCACACCTGCCGTTTCGGCGAAGCGCGCCACCGCCGCTGCGCTGCTGTGGCCGAACGTGGCCCCGGTGCGCTCGATGAGCGCCTGGGTAAAGGTCGCTTCATGCACCAGCACGTCCACGTCCCTGGCCACCTCGGCCAGCAGCTCGGGGCTGTCGTTGTCGCCGCAGACGATCACCCGCCGCGCCGGCCGCGAGGCGCGCAGGTAGTCGCGCCCGTGCAGCAGCCGGCCGCCATGTTCCACCGCCTCGCCCTTGGCCAGCGCGCCCCACAGTGGCCCGCGCGGGATGCCTTCGGCTTCCAGGCGCGGCACGTCCAGGCGCGGCTCGGGGTTGAACTCGCTGAACACGTAACCCACGCTCGGCACCCGGTGCGACAGGGCTACGCTGTCGACCCTGACGCTGTCGCTGACCCAGCCCTGGAAGGTTTCCACGGCGTGCAGGCGCAGCTCGAACGGCAGGAAGGTGTCGCTGGCGGCCAGGCCCAGGCGCACCCACTCATGCAGCGCGGCGGGCAGGATCAGCTCGAGCGGTTGCTGGCGCCCGCTCATGCCGGCGCTGGCCAGCAGCCCCGGCAGGCCGAAGCAGTGGTCGCCGTGCACGTGGGTGATGAAGATGGCGCGCAAATCGCGCACCGACAGCGAGGTGTGCAGCAACCGGTGCTGGGTGCCTTCGCCGCAGTCCACCAGGTACCAGTGGCTGCCGCTGGCTTCGATGACGGCGGTGGCGCTGACGTTGCGCGCCTTGGTCGGCACCCCGGCCGAGGTGCCTAGAAACTGCAGGTCCAAAGCCGGGCTCCAGAAGTTGGGGGGCTACACAGTAGCCCGGTTGTCAGGGCTTGGCGAGGTCATCCTGGCGCCAGATCAGCTTGCTGGTGTCGTAGCCTTGCTTGTGGGCGATGGCCAGCAACTGCTCGCGTGTCTGGTCGGTGATCGCCGGGGTGCGCGACAGCAGCCACAGGTACTCGCGGTTGGGGTGGCCGACCAGCGCCACGCGGTAATCCTTGTCGTGGTACAGCACCCAGTACTCACCCTTGGTCAGCCCGGGCGCCAGGCGGCTGAACCAGTTGTCGAAGCGCACCCAGAGCTTGTCGGTCTTGCCCGGCTGTTGTGCTTCGGCGATGCCTTTGGCCTCGTTCCACTGGCCGTCCTTTTCCTTGCAGCGGTTGGTCACGTCGATGCGGCCATCCTCGCGCAAGCCATAGTGCGCCTCGGACTGCACGCAGTTGCGCTGGAAGAACATCGGCAGGCGCGCCAGCTCGTACCAGATGCCCTGGTAGCGTTGCAGGTCGACCTGCTCGGTGGTGGGGGGCGAGCGGTCTTCATCGCCCGACCCGGCGCAGCCGGCAATGGCCAGGGTCATGCAGGAAACGATCAGGGCTGTGCGCAGCACCATGGCAAACCTCCTGGAAGCGGATGTGGGCTTACCTGTGTTTCGATGCGCGGGCGCGGCAAAAGTTGTATCGGATCAGGCCTGCTCGGGCGGCAGCTCGAACGACCCGGTCTGCACTTCGCCGGCACGCACGTAACGGGCGATCAGCACGCCTTTGGGGGAAACCTGGGCATGTTGCAAGGTGAACGCCGCGGCGGCGGCATCGCTGCCGAACAGGCGTTTGCCGTGGCCGAGCAGCAGTGGCTGGGTCAGCAGCTGCAGTTCATCCACCAGGCCTGCCGCCAGCAGTTGCTGCACCAGCTCGGCGCTGCCCTGGGTCAGCAGCGTTGGGCCGTCCTGCTGCTTGAGCGCGCGCACGGCGCCGGTCACATCGCTGCCCAGGGCGTGGCTGTTGTGCCAGGCGAGGGTGTCGGGCGAGTGGGTGGCGACGTACTTGGGCACGCTGTTGAACAGGTTGGCGATGGAGAAGTCTTCGCCGTCGTCTTTCACCTTCGGCCAGTAGCCGGCGAAGATGTCGTAGGTGCGCCGCCCCAGCAGCAGCGCGAAGGGCTGGCTGAACAGTGCCTGCATGGCCTGGCCGAACACTTCGTCGGCGTAGGGCACGATCCAGCCGCCATGGCTGAAGCCGCCGCTGGTGTCTTCCTGCGGGCCGCCGGGGGCTTGCATGACGCCGTCGAGGCTGATGAAGGCGGCAACGATGAGCTTGCGCATGGTGGGTGCTCCAGGGGTGGCCTGCAGTGCGCAGGCCTTGTCCCTGGTCGAACGGCGCGGCGGCGTTTCGACAGCGCCGGCGCATTTACAGCCAGTAGGTCACCGCCCACCAGCCCAGGCCGCCCATGACCACGGTGTAGGGCAGGGCCATCCACACCATGCGGCCATACGACAGGCGGATCAGCGGCGCGATCGCCGAGGTCAGCAGGAACAGGAACGCTGCCTGGCCATTGGGCGTTGCCACGCTGGGCAGGTTGGTGCCGGTGTTGATCGCCACCGCCAGGGTCTCGAAGTGCTCGCGGCTCATGCCGCCGTTGACGAACGCCTGCTTGACCTCGGTGATGTAGATGGTGGCGACGAACACGTTGTCGCTGATGGCCGAGAGCAGGCCGTTGGCCAGGTACAGCATGCCCGGCTGTTGCTCGGCAGGCAGGGCCAGCACCCAGGCGATCAGCGGGCTGAACAGCTGCTGCTGGTGAATGACCGCGACCACCGCGAAAAACACCACCAGCAGGGCAGTGAACGGCATGGCGTCCTGGAATGCCCGGCCCAGGCGGTGCTCGTCGGTGATGCCGGTGAAGGCGGTGATCAGCACGATCACCAGCAGGCCGATCAGGCCGACCTCGGCGATGTGCAGGCCCAGGCAGACGATCAGGATCAATGCGGCGATGCCTTGCACCCACAGCGCCACCCGCTGCGCCTGGGTGCGCGCGGCATCATCCTCGGCGGCGTAGCTGGCCAGCACCTGGCGCACGCGCTCGGGCATCAGCGTGCCGTAGCCGAACAGGCGCAGTTTTTCCAGCAGCACGCAGGTCACCAGGCCGGCGACCAGCACCGGCAGCGACACCGGCGCGACCTTGTGGAAGAAGTCGGCGAAGTGCCAACCCATCTCGTGGCCGATCAGCAGGTTCTGCGGCTCGCCCACCAGGGTACACACGCCGCCCAGGGCGGTGCCCACCGCGCCGTGCATGAGCAGGCTGCGCAGGAAGGCGCGGAACTGGTCGAGGTCTGCGCGGTGCAGTTGCTCGATCTGCTGGTCGCTGTCCAGCGCGCTGTCCTCGCGCGGGTTGGCGTTGGAGGCGACGCGGTGGTAGACCGCGTAGAAGCCCACGGCCGCGCTGATGATCACCGCCGTCACGGTCAAGGCGTCGAGAAACGCCGAGAGAAACGCCGACAGCACGCAGAACAGCAAGGCCAGCAGCGCCTTGGAACGCACCCCCAGCAGAATTCGCGAGAACAGGAACAGCAGCAGCTCTTTCATGAAGTGGATGCCGGCCACCATGAACATCAGCAGCAGGATCACCGGGAAGTTGTGCAGCAGCTCGTCGTACAGGGCCTGGGGCGTGGTCATCTTGAGCAGCAAGGCCTCGACCAGCAGCAGGCCACCCGGCATCAGCGGGTAGCATTTCAGGGCCATGCCCAAGGTGAAGATGAACTCGATCACCAGGGCCCAGCCCGCGGCTACCGGGCCGACGCTGACCAGCAGCAAGGGGTTGAGGATCAGAAACAGGCAGATGACCGCCTTGTACCAAAGCGGCGACTGGCCGAGAAAGCCTTGGGCCAGGGCGCCGGTCAGGGAGCGTGACATGTAATTTGTATCCTTATGATTCGGCGAGCGCGCAAGGTGCCCCATCGAGGCGCAGGAGGCAAGGCCGGGAGTCCCGTTTTTGGCACAAGTGCGGGCACCTGGCTGGGTTACCATCCTGCGCTGACAACCCATTTGCCCACAGGAGTGCCGCCCGTGACCGAGTACAGCGCATTCAAGGTCGAACTGACCGACAACATCGCCCACGTTCAAATCAACCGCCCGGAAAAGATCAACGCGATGAATGCCGCGTTCTGGGAGGAGATCGTCGCCATCTTCCAGTGGATCGACGACACCGATGCCGTGCGCGCGGTGGTCATCAGCGGCGCGGGCAAGCATTTCTCCTCGGGCATCGACCTGATGATGCTGGCCTCGCTGGCCGGCCAGATGGGCAAGGACGTGGGCCGCAACGCCCGCCTGCTGCGGCGCACCATCCTGCGCATGCAGGCCTCGTTCAATGCCGTGGACAACTGCCGCAAGCCGGTGCTGGCCGCCATCCAGGGCTACTGCATCGGCGGCGCCATCGACCTGGTCTCGGCCTGCGACATGCGTTACTGCAGCGCCGACGCGCAGTTCTCGATCAAGGAAATCGACATGGGCATGGCCGCCGATGTCGGCACCCTGCAACGTTTGCCACGCATCATCGGCGACGGCATCATGCGCGAGCTGGCCTACACCGGGCGCCATGTCGAGGCGGCGGAAGCGCTGCGCATCGGCCTGGTCAACCGGGTCTATGATGATCAGGCCGCCTTGCTCGACGCGGTCTTTGCCATCGCCCGGGAAATTGCCGCAAAATCGCCGATCGCCGTGGCCGGCACCAAGCAGATGCTCAGCTACATGCGTGACCACAGCATCGATGATGGCCTGGACTACATCGCCACCTGGAACGCCGCGATGCTGCAGTCCGAAGACCTGCGCGTGGCCGTGGCGGCGCACATGAGCAAACAGAAACCGACGTTCGCCGACTGACCGGGCGGGGGACGCGCAGTCAAGGAACCCCCGACATGTCAGCACGCTGGACTACCGCAGTACTCGACCCGCAGATCACCGGTGGCTGGGCCGTCGCCCGCAGCTCGGAAGGGTTTCTGGTGGACGCCAACGGCGCGCTGTTCGCTCGCGACTGGCTCAAGCGCCAGGACCTGGACGTGCTGTGCGAGCACGGCATCGGCCACTTCGATGGCCAGCCAGTGTTCCTGCTCGAACTGCGCAGCGCCGCCGCGCTGCCAGGCTGCAGCTGGCGCGGCCTGCGCAGCTTCATGCTCGAAGGCGACTTCGACACCTACAAGGTGCTTGGCTACGCCGCGCAGATCGGCACCTGGGCCCGCGAGCACCGCTTCTGCGGCAGCTGCGGCCAGCCGATGACGCAGATCCGCTGGGAGCGGGCGATGTACTGCCAGCCCTGCGAACTGCGCAGCTACCCGCGCATCTCGCCGAGCATGATCGTGCTGGTGACCCGCGGCGACGAGGTGCTGCTGGCGCGCTCGCCGCGCTTCGTCACCGGTGTCTACAGCACCCTGGCCGGCTTTGCCGAGCCGGGCGAGTCGGCCGAGGACTGCCTGGTGCGCGAGGTGCGCGAAGAGGTGGCAATCGAGGTGCGCAACATCCAGTACGTGGGCAGCCAGTGCTGGCCTTTCCCGCATTCGATGATGCTGGGCTTCCATGCCGAATACGCCGGGGGCGATATCGTCATGCAGCCGGACGAGATCGAGGACGCCAAGTGGTTCAGCGTGCACGACCTGCCGCCGCTGCCGGCCGGGCGTTCCATTGCCCGTTACCTGATCGACTTGTATGTGGCTCGCCGTTTAGGCCTGCCCGAACCAGTGCTGCCACGCTAGGCGCACGGTCAACGCCAGCACCACGGTGATGAACACCGGGCGGATGAACTTGCTGCCGCCGCTGATCGCCGTGCGCGCGCCGAAGAAGGCGCCGACCATCACCGACAGGCCCATGCACAGGCCGACGATGTAATCCACCTGCCCGGAAATGATGAACACCGTCAGCGCCGCGATGTTGCTGACGAAGTTCATGCTGCGCGCCACGCCGCTGGCGCGCACCAGGTCGATGGGGTAGAGCAGCAGCGTGCTCACGGTCCAAAACGCGCCGGTGCCGGGGCCGGCCACGCCGTCGTAGAAGCCCAGGCTGAAGCCCTGCGGCAACTGCCATTTCTTCTTGATGGGCGCGTCGGCATCCAGCGGCGCCTTGGGCGTGCCGCCGAACAGCAGGTAGACGCCGCAGGCGAAGACGATCACCGGCAGCATCTTGTTCAGCCACTCGGCTGGCAGGTAGTGGGCGATGGTCGCACCGAGCAGGGCGCCGATCAGCGTGCCCAGCACCGCCAGGCGCCATTGCGCAGGGTGGAACAGCTTGCGCCGGTAGTAGGTGAAGCCGGCAGTGGCCGAGCCGAAGGTCGAGCTGAGCTTGTTGGTGCCCAGGACCAGGTGTGGCGGCATGCCGGCGGTGAGCAGTGCCGGGGTGGTGAGCAGGCCGCCACCGCCGGCGATGGCGTCGATGAAACCGGCGACGAAGGCGACCAGGGCGAGGATCAGCAGGGTGAGGGGTTCTACGGTGAGTTCGAAGGGCATTGGCGTCTGGCAGGCTGGAAGGCAGGGGGTGCGGCAAACTGCCGCGCTAGAGGTTGGCATGGTAATGCCGGGAGGTGTGGGTTGTCAGTTCCGGCCTCTTCGCGGGGCAAGCCCGCTCCCACAGTGATGTACCTGTGGGAGCGGGCTTGCCCCGCGAAGAGGCCGGAACTGACAAAGGCTTAGCTACGAATGAACGCCAGCAAATCCGCATTGATCACATCGGCATGGGTGGTCGGCATGCCATGCGGGAAGCCCTTGTAGGTCTTCAACGTGCCATTGGGCAGCAACTTGGCCGACAACGGCCCGGAGTTTTCATACGGCACGATCTGGTCATCGTCGCCATGCATCACCAGCACCGTCTGCTGGATCTTCTTCAGGTCTTCGGTGAAGTCCGTCTGGGAAAACGCCACCACCCCGTCGTAATGGGCCTTGGCACTGCCGATCATGCCCTGCCGCCACCAGTTGCCGATGACGCCTTCCGAGGCTTTGGCGCCCGGGCGGTTGTAGCCGTAGAACGGCCCGCTCGGCACATCGCGATAGAACTGCGCGCGGTTGGTCGCCACTTGCACCTGGAAATCGTCGAACACCGATTTTGGCAGGCCGCCGGGGTTGCCCGGGGTTTGCACCATCAGCGGTGGCACCGCGGCAATCAGTACGCCCTTGGCCACCTTGTCGTTGGGGTAGCGGGCCATGTAGCGCACCACTTCGCCGCCACCGGTGGAGTGGCCCACATGCACTGCACCCTGGGTGCCCAAGTGCTCGACCACCGCGGCCACATCGTCGGCGTAGTGGTCCATGTCGTGGCCGTCCGAGACCTGGCTGGAGCGGCCATGGCCGCGGCGGTCGTGGGCGACTACGCGAAAGCCCTGGCCGAGGAAGAACAGCATCTGCGCGTCCCAGTCGTCGGCACTGAGCGGCCAGCCGTGGTGGAAGTGGATGACCGGCGCATCGCGCGGGCCCCAGTCCTTGTAGAAGATCTGAACGCCATCTTTGGTGGTCACGTAGCTCATGGACGCGTCTCCTCTGTGCGGGGGGATTACCAAGTGAGCTATTGAGAATAGGAGAGATTGCTGGGTTGTCAGTTCCGGCCCTATCGCCGGCAAGCCGGCTCCCACAGGTATGGACTGCCCCACCAATCCAACCCTTGGGGGCAGTCCAGGTAATCCACTGACAGTGTGGGAGCCGGCTTGCCGGCGATAGGGCCGAAACAGTCCCCTAAGCGCCCTCAGGCACGATCACGCATCCGGTACCACGCCTTGGCCGCCGCCTCCAGCGGCGCAGCCAGCAGGTCGCCGCCCGGGAACCGCCCGTTGTCGATGCCCTGGTACAGGCTCAGCAGTTCGTCGTCACCCAGGATCGCATCGCTGACCGCCCGCGCCGCGGCCAGGGTCGGCAGCACGCCATGGCCGGAAAAGCCCTGCAGCCAGTAACGTTGCCCCTCGCGGCCAACGTCCGGGGTGCGCTGCATGCTGCAGTCGATGTGCCCGCCCCAGGCGTAGTCGATGGCCACCCCGGCCAGTTGCGGGAAGACCCGCTCCAGGAACGGCCGGGTGGCGCTGGCGACATCCTTGGGGATACCCCCCAGGTAGGTGCAGCCCCCGCCGAACAGCAGGCGGTGGTCCGGGGTGAGGCGGAAGTAGTCGGGCACGAACTGGTTGTCGATCACGCAGCTGTTGCGCGGCAGCAGCGAGTGGGCGACTTCGGCATCCAGCGGGGCGGTGGCGACCTGGTACGATCCGACCGGCAGCAGGCGCCGCGAGAGGCTGCGGTCGAGGCGGTCGATGTAGGCGTTGCAGGCCAGCACCAGCACCTCGCCGTGCACCTCGCCGTGGGCGGTGCGGGCGACATGGCCGTTGGCGGTCTTGTGCAGTTCGAGCACCTGGCTCTGTTCGAAGATGCGCCCGCCATGGGCTTCGATCGTGGCGGCCAGGCCTTGGGCCAGTTTCAGCGGGTTCAGGTGCGCACCCTTGGCGTCATACAGCGCGGCCTGGTAGCGCGGGCTGTCGATCCACTGGCGCATCTCGTCGCGGCCGATCAGGCGCAGCGCGTCGTAGCCCCACTTGTGTTCGGCCTCGTGCAGGGCTTCTTCGAGCAGCTTCACCCGGCGTGGCAGCACCGCCGTCCACAGGCTGCCCAGGCGGTAGTCGATGTCGAAGCCATGGCGCTGGGGCAGTTCGCGCAGCTCGTCGGCCGCCCAGCACATGCTTTGCCACAGGCGCCGGGTGCGCTCCACGCCCAGGGCCTTTTCCAGCGGCGGCATGTCGCACGACCAGCCCAGCAAGGCCTGGCCGCCATTGCGCCCGGACGCCGCCCAGGCCACCCGGCTGGCTTCCAGCAGGGTCACGCGCTTGCCGGCCAAGGCCAGGCGCAAGGCGGTGTGCAAGCCGCTGAAGCCGGCACCGACGATCAGCACGTCGGTATGCTCAGGGCCTTGCAGGGTGGGGCGCAGGGGGATGCTGGCGGGGTAGGTCTGGGCGTAGTAGCTGGCGACGTGCTGGGCGGATTGCTTGAACATGCAGGGTCCTCGTGAAATTTGTTTTGATTATTTTCATGAAAACTTAGCATGAATTTTTCACGCTGCCAGCAGGGTTTTGTTGGCTGTATGATCTTGGGGCCGCTGCGCGGCCCATTCGCGGGGCAAGCCCGCTCCCACAGGGACTTCACCAGGTTCAAATCACTGAAACTTCCGTGGGAGCGGGCTTGCCCCGCGAATGGGCTGCACAGCAGCCCCCCATGCACCCGACAGGACTCCCTATGCGCCGCCTGCCTTCCCTGACTGCCCTGCGCACCTTCGAATGCGCCGCCCGCCATGGCCACTTCGGCCGCGCCGCCGCCGAGCTGTGCGTCACCGACAGCGCCGTCAGCCACCAGATCCGCCAGCTCGAAGAGCAACTGGGGGTGGCCCTGTTCGAGCGCGTCGGCCGCCAGGTGCGCCCCAGTGTCGAGGCCGAGCGCCTGCTGCATCACCTGCAGCAGGCCTTCGAGCTGATCGGCAAGGCCTGCGACGAACTGCGCGACCCTTCTTCCCAGGCCGTGCTGCGGGTGGCCGTGACCGCGGAGCTGGCGCAGAAGTGGCTGGTGGCCAGACTCGCCGACTTCAGCAGCCGCTACCCGCACATCACCCTGCACCTGCACGATCAGCCCATCGATGCCGGCGCCCCGGCGCTGGATGTGGACCTGGCCATCACCTATGGCACCAGTGCGCTGGATGCCAGTACCCATTTCGTGCGGCCGCTGCCGCTGTTGCAGTTCTTCCCGGTGTGCAGCCCCAGCCTGTTCAACCAGGGCAGCCTCAAGCGCCCGCGCGACCTGGTGCGCCACTGCCTGCTGCATGACGACCAGGACGGCCGCACCTGGACCACCTGGCTGGCCACCCATGCCGAAGACGCCTTGCCCTCGCGCCAGCTGTACTTCCCCCACGCGGCCCTGGCCCTGGAGGCGGCGTTGCTGGGGCAGGGGGTGGCCATGGGCGACAACCTGACCTGCCAGGCCGACCTGCAGAGCGGGCGGCTGATCCGCCCGTTCGCGGCCACGGTCACCGCCCAGGGGCAATACGCGCTGGTGTGCGAGCGGCTGCGCCTGGAGCGCGCTGCGGTGGCGCAATTCATCGAATGGTTCATCGAACAGCTGGGCGATAGCTGAATTCAATTCACCTATCTCTGAGTTTTCATCGTTGGAACCGGCCAACGCCCCGGCGTAGCGTGCAGTCATCACTCACCGATACGAGGTTGACCCATGGCACGTTCGCTGACCACCACCCCAAAAGCCGATGGCTTCCGCCTGCCCGGCGAATTCGAGCGCAAGGCCGGTTGCTGGCTCGGCTGGCCCGAGCGGCCGGACGTATGGCGCAACGGCGCCAAGCCTGCGCAAAAGGTCTGGGTGGAGATCGTCACCGCCATCGCCTCCAGCGAACCGGTCACCGTGTGCGCCTCCGCCGCCCAGTACGCCAACGCCCGGCGCCTGCTGCCGGCGCAGGTGCGGGTGGTGGAAATGACCTGCAATGACACCTGGTTTCGCGACAGCGGCGCGTGTTTCGTGGTCAACGACGCCAGCGGCGAAGTGCGCGGCGTGGATTTCGAGTTCAACGCCTACGGCGGGCTCGACGGCGGCCTCTACTACCCGTGGGACAAGGACGACCAGATCGCGCAGAAGATCCTCGAAATCGAAGGCCTGGACCGCTACCGCGCGCCGCTGATCGCCGAGCTTGGCGGCATCCAGAGCGATGGCCAGGGCAGCCTGCTGACCACCGAGCAGTGCCTGCTCAACCGCAACCGCAATGCGCACCTGGGCAAGCAGGAGGTCACCCGCCGGCTGGAGGACTACCTGGGCGCCGACCAGGTGATCTGGCTGCCCCGGGGCTGCAAGTTCGATGAAACCGACGGCCATGTCGATGACCTGGCCTGCTTCGTGCGCCCCGGTGAAGTGGTGCTGCAGTGGACCGACAACCGCGACGACCCACAGTGGGAAATCTACCAGGAGGCCTACGACATCCTGCGCAGCACCCGCGACGCCCGGGGCCGCGAGCTGAAGGTGCACAAGCTGCCGCAGCCCGATGTGCTGCAGTGGACCGCCGAGGAGGCCGCCGGGCTGGACCAGGTCGAGGGCACGCACCTGCGCGAGGCCGGTACCCGCATCTGCGCTTCGTACATCAACTACTACGCCGGCAACTCGGCCATCGTCGTGCCGCTGTTCGGCGACCGCAACGACCAGGTGGCCCAGGCGACCCTGGCCGAACTGTTCCCCGAGCACCGCATCATCGGCATCGAGAACTCCCGCGAGATCCTGCTCGGTGGCGGCAACGTCGCCTGCATCACCATGCCGCAATACGCCGGAGGTCGTCGCTGATGAAGCTCACCTTGCTGGCCGCCGCGCTCGGCCTGGGCTGCGCGGCGGCGGGGGCCCTGGCAGCCGACGCACAACAGCCGACCGTGAACCTGTACATCTGGGGCGAGTACCTGGCCCCGGACACCTTGAGCAACTTCGAGAAGGAAACCGGTATCCGCGTGGTCGCCGACCACTTCGACTCGCTGGAAACCGCCGAGACCAAGCTGCTGACCGGCGGCAGCGGCTACGACGTGGTGCTCAGCGCCGGCCAGCACCTGAGCCGGGCCATCGCCAGCGGCGCCCTGCAGCCGCTGGACAAGGCCCAGCTGCCGCACCTGGCGGGGGTGGGCGAGGAGTTTCGCCAGCACATGGCCTTGTTCGACCCGGGCAACCGCTATGCCGGCACCTATGCCTGGGGCACCACCGGCGTGGGTTACCAGCAGCAGGCGGTGGCCGCGCGCATGGCCGATGCGCCGGTGGACAGCTGGGCGATGCTGTTCGACCCGCAGGTGGTGGCGAAATTTGCCGACTGCGGGGTGAGCCTGCTCAACGACCCCAACGAGGTGTTCGCCGCGGTGATGCGCTACATGGGCCTGGACATCAACCAGCAACGCCTCGAAGACCTCAAGGCCGCCGAGGTGCAGCTGCGCAAGATCCGCCCGTACATCCGCTACTTCGACAATGACCGCAACATCAACGACCTGGCCAATGGCGAGACCTGCGTGGCGATGTCGTGGAATGGCAACGTGGCGATTGCCCAGGGCCAGGCGCAGCAGGCGGGCAAGGCGTTTGCGCTGGACTACCGCATCCCCCGGGAAGGCACGCTGATCTGGCTCGATGCGCTGGTGGTGCCCAAGGATGCGCCGCATCCCCAGGCAGCGTGGCAGCTGATGGATTACCTGATGCGGCCTGAGGTGATTGCGCCGATCACCGACACCATTCATTACGCCAATGCGATCACGGCGGCGGACGGGTTGGTGGAGGCGAGCATTCGCAATGCGCCGGGGACTTATCCGCCGGAGGAAGTGAAGGCGCGGTTGTATGGCAAGAATGACAATGGCAAGGCCTTCAACCGGGAGCTTACCCGGGCGTTCAGCCGGTTGAAGAGCGGGACATAGACTCGAGCCGTGTGTTGTCTGTGCCGGCCTCTTCGCGGGGCAAGCCCGCTCCCACAGGTTCGCCTCCAGCCTGTGGGAGCGGGCTTGCCCCGCGAAGCGGCCGGCACAGACAGCCCATCAGCTGGAGCTTTTACGCCTGGCCTGCTTCGGTTTGCTGCCGGCTGTTTTGCTTCCCGCACTGGCAGCCTTGCCCCTGCGCTTCTTCTTCCAAGGCGCCGCCTTGCCCACCGCCGGCCCGGTGATGCTCATGCGCATCCCCCGGCAGCGCTCCACCAGCTTGCCCATCCACGCCGACTGGCGCGCGACGAACTCTTCCAGGCTCATTTCCCCGCTCTGCACCATGTCCAGCGCCTGTTCCCAGATGGCGGTGGTGCCGGGGTCGGCGATGGCACGCGGCACTGCGTCGATCAAGCTGAACGCCGCCGCAGTGGCGGCCAGGGCCTTGCCGTTCTTCACCAGGTAACCGCGGTCGAGCAGGCCCTGGATGATGCTGGCGCGGGTCGCCTCGGTGCCGATGCCGGTGGTTTCCTTGAGCTTCTGTTTCAGCCGCGGGTCGTCCACCAGCTTGGCGACGTTCTTCATGGCCTTGATCAGGTCGCCTTCGGTGAACGGCTTGGGCGGCTGGGTCCACAGGTCTTTGAGTTGCAGGCCCTGCACGTTGCAATCCTGGCCCTCGCGCAAGGCGGGCAGCACTTGGGCTGGCGCGGCCTCGCGGCCTTTGGCGGGGGCCAGCGCCTCAGGCAGGGCGCGGCGCCAGCCGGGCTCGACGATCTGCTTGCCGACGGCGCGCAGGGCGTGGCCGGCGCAGTCGAACTCGGCCTGGGTGCGGTCGTATTCGTGGTTGGGCAGAAACTGCGCCAGGTAGCGGGCGCGGATCAGGGTGTACACGGCCTTGTGCTTGGGCGGCAGGCGCGCCGGGTCACTGGCCGCCGCCGTGGGGATGATTCCGTGGTGGGCGCTGACCTTGGCATCGTTCCAGGCCCGCGAGCGGCGCTGGGGCTCGAGGTGCGCCTGCAAGGGCGCAAGGCTCGTGTCGGCGCGCTGCAGTGCGGCGAGAATGCCCGGCGCCTCGCTGTGCTGGCTGACGGGCAGGTAGCCGCAGTCGCTGCGCGGGTAGGTGATCAGCTTGTGGGTTTCGTACAGGGCCTGGGCGATGTCGAGGGTTTCCTGGGCGCCGAGGCCGAACTTCTTCGAGCACAGCTCCTGCAGGGTGCCCAGGTCGAAGGGCAGCGGCGCGGCCTCGCGCACCCGCTCGGTGGCAACCTTGAGCACCCGCGCCGTGCCGGCGCTGCCGATATCGCTGGCGGCCTGTTGCGCCAGCGCCTGGTTCAGGCAGCGGCCCTGGTCGTCGCAGGCATCTTCCGGGGCGCGCCACTGGGCGTTGAAGGCTTGGCCGGCCTGCGCAAGCTGCACCTCGATGGCCCAGAACGGCACCGGCACGAAGTCGGCGATGCTACGGTCGCGGTCCACCACCAGGCGCAGGGTCGGGGTTTGCACCCGGCCCACCGGCAGCACGCCCTGGTAGCCGGATTGGCGGCCCAGCAGGGTGAACAGCCGGCTCATGTTCATGCCGATCAGCCAGTCGGCGCGCGAACGGCCGAGCGCCGAGTGGTAAAGGTTGAAGGTTTGCTGGCCCGGCAGCAGGCGGGCCAGGGCCTTGCGGATGGAGGCGTCGTCCAGTGCCGACAGCCACAGGCGCTGGATCGGGCCGCGGTAGCGGCAGTGCTCGACCAGCTCGCGGGCGATCATCTCGCCCTCGCGGTCGGCGTCGGTGGCGATCACCAGCTCGCGGGCCTCGCCAAGCAGGCGCTTGACGGCCTTGAACTGGCTGGCGGTCTTGGGCTTGACCTGCATCTTCCACTGTTGCGGGATGATCGGCAGGTCGGCCAGGTTCCAGCGCTTGTAGCGTTCGTCGTAGCTGTCGGGCGGGGCGGTTTCGAGCAGGTGGCCGATGCACCAGGTCACGCACACGTCGGTGCCTTGCCAGCAGCCGTCGCCCTTGCGCTGGGCGCCGAGCACCTTGGCGATGTCTTTGGCCTGGGAAGGTTTTTCGCAGAGGAACAGGCGCATGGCCGGGGACGCTTCATCGGGAATGATGGGCACTAGGATGCGCAAGCGGGGGCGCAGAGGCAAGTTTTATCTGGATGGATGTACAGCTTTTATTTGCCTGTGCCGGCCTCATCGCTGGCAAGCCAGCTCCTACAGGGGCCCTGTGGGAGCCGGCTTGCCGGCGATGGGTTCAACGCCGATGTATCAGGCAGTCTCGCGGGAGTCGCGGACCATGTCCACATGCGGGATGCCGGCTTCGAGGAACTCTTCGCTGACTACGCGAAAGCCCAGGCGCTCGTAGAACGGCGTGGCATGCACCTGGGCGCTGAGCATCTGCTGCTTGAGGTCGCGGTTCTGCGCCTCGACGATCACCGCCTTGACCAGCGTGTCGCCGACCTTCAACCCGCGCCAATCCTTGAGCACCGAGATGCGGCCGATGGTGCCGTCGGCCAGCAGGCGCGCGGTGCCGATCGGGTAGTCACCTTCCAGGGCCAGGAAGTGCAGGGCGTCCTGGTCTTCGGAGTCGAACTCAAGCTCCGGCGGAATGTGCTGTTCGGCGACGAACACGGCTTCGCGAATGCGGCGGATGTCCGCGTTGTCTTTCTGCCAGTCGGCGAGGCGCACACGAATCTTATTCATTGGCGAATCCCAGGCTTCCTTGTTTGATCAGTTGCTGTACCAGCATAAGGCCATCTTCATCCTGCAGCCATTCACCGAGGTTGTCGATGTGCAGGGCGTCGGCGGCACACACCAGTTTCAGCAGTTCGCGCAGCTTGGCAGGCAGCGGGCAGCTGCGGCCGCTGGCGAACAGCATCAGGTCGTCGTTGAGCTCGGACCAGGCCATGCGTGCGCTTGGGTTGCGGATCAGGATCGCGCCATCTTCGAGGGCCTCGACCAGCTCTTCCTCGCTCAGCTCTTCGCCGACCACCTGCTCCGGGTAGCGTGGCTCGGTCATGAACTGGCCGAACCAGGTCAGCAACAGGTCCTTGTCGTTCATGTGCTTGTCGAGCAGCGCCTTGAGGCGGTCGAGGGCGTCGTGCTGGATCTGGTGCGGGTCGCTGACCGGCTGCGCGTCGGCATCGCTGTAGCGCTCTTCGTCGGGCAGGAACTGGCCGAGGAAGTCGGTGAAGTGGGTCAGCACTTCGGCGGCGCTTGGCGCGCGGAAGCCGACCGAGTAGGTCAGGCAATCGTCCACGGCCACGCCGTAGTGGGCCAGGCGCGGCGGCAGGTAGAGCATGTCGCCGGGCTCCAGGGTCCATTCGCCGCTCTGTTCGAATTCGGCGAGGATGCGCAGGTCGGCGTGGGGCAGCAGCGGGCTGTCGCTGTTGCACATCTGGCCGACTTTCCAGTTGCGCTGGCCGTGGCCTTGCAGCAGGAACACGTCGTAGTTGTCGAAGTGCGGGCCGACGCTGCCACCGGGGGCGGCGAAGCTGATCATCACGTCATCGATACGCCAGCTTGGCAGGAAGCGGAACTGCTCGAGCAGCTCGGCCACTTCCGGCACGAACTGGTCGACGGCCTGCACCAGCAGGGTCCAGTCCTTTTCCGGCAACTCGGCGAAGGTCTCTTCGTTGAACGGGCCGCGGCGCAGTTCCCACGGGTGGGCGCCGTGCTCGAGCACGATGCGCGACTCGACTTCCTCTTCCAGGGCCAGGCCGGCCAGCTCGTCGGGGTCGATCGGGCTTTCGAAGTCCGGGAAGGCCTGGCGCACCAGCAGGGGTTTTTTCTGCCAGTAGTCGCGCATGAATTCGCGGGCCGAGATGCCGCCGAGCAGCTGCAGTGGAGTATCAGGATTCATGTTCAACCTATTGAAAAAACGTAATTTTCGTCCGGGAATAAAAACGCCCGGCTAGGCCGGGCGTTGAACGCGACGGTCAGCTTAGATGCGTTTTGCCTGGGCTGCCGCGTTACCGATGTAGGTAGCGGGGGTCAGCAGCTTCAGTTCGGCCTTGGCGTCGGCTGGCATGTCCAGGCCGTCGATGAAGGTCAGCAGCGCTTCAGGGGTGATGCCCTTGCCACGGGTCAGCTCCTTGAGCTTCTCGTAGGGGTTCTCGATGTTGAAGCGGCGCATCACGGTCTGGATCGGCTCGGCGAGGACTTCCCAGCAGGCGTCCAGGTCGGCGGCGATGCGTGCGGCGTTGACTTCCAGCTTGCCGATGCCCTTGAGGCTGGCTTCGTAGGCGATGACGCTGTGGGCGAAGCCCACGCCCAGGTTGCGCAGCACGGTGGAGTCGGTCAGGTCACGCTGCCAGCGCGAGATCGGCAGCTTGCTGGCCAGGTGCTGGAACAGCGCGTTGGCGATGCCCAGGTTGCCTTCGGAGTTCTCGAAGTCGATCGGGTTGACCTTGTGCGGCATGGTCGAGGAGCCGATTTCGCCGGCCACGGTCTTCTGCTTGAAGTAGCCCAGCGAGATGTAGCCCCAGACGTCGCGGTCGAAGTCGATGAGGATGGTGTTGAAGCGGGCGATCGCGTCGAACAGCTCGGCGATGTAGTCGTGCGGCTCGATCTGGGTGGTGTAGGGGTTGAACACCAGGCCCAGCTCGTCTTCGATGAAGGCGCGGGCGTTGGCTTCCCAGTCGATCTGCGAGTAGGCCGACAGGTGGGCGTTGTAGTTGCCCACGGCGCCGTTGATCTTGCCCAGCAGCGGCACGGCGGCAACCTGGGCGATCTGGCGCTCCAGGCGGTACACGACGTTGGCCAGCTCTTTGCCCAGGGTGGTCGGCGAGGCCGGCTGGCCGTGGGTGCGCGAGAGCATCGGCACGTCGGCGTGGGCGTGGGCCAGGGCGCGGATGGCCTCGGCGATCTGGCGCATCAGCGGCAGCAGCACGTCGTCACGGCCAGCGCGCAGCATCAGGGCGTGGGACAGGTTGTTGATGTCCTCGCTGGTGCAGGCGAAGTGGATGAACTCGCTGACCTTGGCCAGCTCAGGCAGCTGGGCGGCCTGCTCCTTGAGGAGGTATTCGATCGCCTTGACGTCGTGGTTGGTGGTGCGCTCGATTTCTTTCACGCGTTCGGCGTGCTCGAGCTTGAAGTCGGTGGCCAGGCTGTCCAGCACGGCGTTGGCTTCGGCGGAAAACGCCGGCACTTCGCCGATCTGTGGGTGAGCGGCCAGGCGCTGCAGCCAGCGCACTTCGACCAGGGCGCGGAAACGGATCAGGCCGAATTCGCTGAAGATGGGGCGCAAGGCCTGGGTTTTGCCGGCGTAACGGCCGTCTACAGGGGAAACCGCAGTGAGCGAAGAAAGCTGCATGGGGTGTTCTCGGACAGTCAGGCTTTTGGAAGGGCGCATATCATACATGAAAATTGCGCCCGAGTCGGGTGGCTGACCAAAGGTCGGGCCAATCTGCTTGGGCCTCATCGCCGGCAAGCCGGCTCCCACGGGAGGGGCACTGTAGCCATGGCTTGTGCTGTGCCTGTGGGAGCTGGCTTGCCGGCGATGAGGCCGAAATGGTCAACCCCCCATCAGGAGGGGCTGCGCATCATGTCGTACAGCTCGTTGAGCAGCTTGCGCCGGCTGAATACCAGCTGCCAGCGGTGCCCGCCCAGCTGGCGCCACAGGCGCGCGGCGCGGATGCCGGCGAGCAGCAGGGCGCGGATCTTCGAAGCGTTGCTGGCCTGCTGCAGGAAGCGCATGTCGCCATGCACCTGGATGCGCTGGCGCAGGGTGCTCAGGGTGTCCTGGTACAAGGCTCCACTGGAAGCGATGACGTTTTCGTGAACCAGGCCGAAATGCTCGGCCTGCGACTGGATCTGCGGCAGGCGGTTGCCGATGGTCTCGAGCAGGTCGCCGCGCTTGTTCAGCTGGCGCTCCAGGCCCAGCATCGACAGGGCATAGCGCAGGGGCTCGCGCTGCAGGCTGTTGGGGTCGCGCTCCAGGGCGCCGACCAGCGCCCGGTAGCCGTCGCGCAGGTTGAGGTCGTCGCCACCGAACACCTCCAGGGTGTCCTTGGGGTCGCGCACCAGAAGGCTGCCCAGCATGCAGCCGATATTGGCCTCGCTGGCCTGGCCGGTGCGGGCGATGCGATCGACCAGCACGGCGGCCTGGAATACACCACCCAACGCTACCAATTGCTCGCGCAGGTCGCTCATGCGCGCGGGCTCCACGGCTCGGCGCTTTCGATCACGCCGCCGCCCAGGCACACTTCGCCGTCGTAGAACACCACCGACTGGCCGGGGGTGACCGCGCGCTGCGGCTCGTCGAACACGGCGCGGTAGCCGCTTTCGGTCAGCTCCAGCGTGCATTGCTGGTCGCTCTGGCGGTAGCGCACCTTGGCGGTGAGGCGGCGCGGGCTGCTCAGGTCGATCGGGTTGACCCAGAAGATCTGCGAGGCGAGCAGGGCGCGGGAGAACAGCCACGGGTGTTCGTTGCCCTGGCCGACCACCAGCACATTGCGCACCAGGTCCTTGTGCAGCACGTACCACGGCTCGTCGCCGGCGTCCTTCAGGCCGCCGATGCCCAAGCCCTGGCGCTGGCCGATGGTGTGGTACATCAGGCCGTGGTGGCGGCCGATCACTTCACCTTCGGTGGTTTCGATGTTGCCCGGTTGCGCGGGCAGGTACTGCTTGAGGAAGTCGCTGAAGCGGCGCTCGCCAATGAAGCAGATGCCGGTGGAGTCTTTCTTCTTGGCGGTGGCCAGGCCGTGTTTTTCGGCGATGGCGCGTACTTCGGGCTTTTCCAGCTCGCCCACGGGGAACAGCGTGCGGGCGATTTCCTTGCCGCCGACGGCGTGCAGGAAGTAGCTCTGGTCCTTGTTCGGGTCCAGGCCTTTGAGCAGTTCGGTGAGCTCGCCGGTGTCGCGGCGGCGCACGTAGTGGCCGGTGGCGATCAGGTCGGCGCCCAGCGACAGGGCGTAGTCGAGGAACGCCTTGAACTTGATTTCGCGGTTGCAGAGGATGTCCGGGTTCGGCGTGCGGCCGGCCTTGTATT
>NZ_DJTF01000191.1:0-5101 GCF_002438125.1 Pseudomonas sp. UBA6315 | reverse complement strand
TGCAGTATTCGGTGCCGTCGTCCTCTTCCCAGTTCTTCATGAACAGCCCTTCCACCTGGTAGCCCTGCTCCATGAGCAGAAGGGCGGAGACGGAAGAGTCCACGCCGCCGGACATGCCGACGATGACGCGGGTCTTGGCGGGGTCTTTGAGTGCTGGGCTGGTCATGGCTACCGATGTGTATCAAGGGGGAAAAACGTCGATTCTATCAAACCCGGCGCGGCGCGTCAGTCGCGCAGCAGGGCAAGGCTGTGCAGCGGGCCTTGCAGGTAGTCGTCCAGGCAGCGTGGCACCAGCTCGCTGCGCCAGCGGCTGGGGTCGGCCAGCAGTTCTTCGCGGCTGAGCCAGACGGCGCGGACGATGTCGCTGTCCAGCGCCAGGTCGGCGTGGTGGCGCACGGGGCGGGCGGCGAAGCAGATGCGCTGGTAGGTCACGCCATTGCTGGGGGCGGTGTACAGGTAGATGCCGACCACGCCGGTGAGCTCGACTTCCCAGGCGGTTTCCTCCAGGGTTTCGCGCAGGGCGGCCTGGGGCAGGGTCTCGAAGGGTTCGAGGTGGCCGGCGGGCTGGTTGAAGACGTGCTGGCCGGCCTTGAATTCTTCGACGAAGAGGAATTTGCCTTCGTGCTCGACGATGGTGGCGACGGTGATGTGGGGTTGCCAGGTCATTTGTGTGTCCTTGGATCGCTGGGCCGCGTTGCGGCCCATCGCCGGCAAGCCGGCTCCCACAGGTTCGAGGCGTGTGCTGCACCTGTGGGAGCTGGCTTGCCAGCGATGGGCTGCAAAGCAGCGGCCAATTCCCAGAAAGCACAAACCCCGGTGCGTGGCCGGGGTTTGTGCTGTTACTTCAAGCGAACCTTACAGGGCGGCAATGGCGCTGTTCAGGGTCTGGCTTGGGCGCATCACCTTGGCGGTCAGCTCGGCATCCGGGGCGTAGTAGCCACCGATGTCGGCTGGCTTGCCCTGAACGGCGTTGAGCTCGGCAACGATGGTCGCCTCGTTCTCTGCCAGGGTCTTGGCCAGCGGTGCGAAGCGCGCCTGCAGGGCGGCGTCGTCGCTCTGGGCAGCCAGGGCCTGGGCCCAGTACAGGGTCAGGTAGAAGTGGCTGCCGCGGTTGTCGATACCACCGACTTTGCGCGAAGGCGACTTGTTGGTGTCGAGGAACTTGCCGGTCGCCTGGTCCAGGGTATTGGCCAGGACCTTGGCGCGCGGGTTGTCGTAGGTGTTGCCCAGGTGCTCCAGGGAAGCGGCCAGGGCCAGGAATTCACCCAGCGAGTCCCAACGCAGGAAGTTCTCTTCCACCAGCTGCTGCACGTGCTTGGGTGCCGAACCGCCGGCGCCGGTTTCGAACAGGCCACCGCCGTTCATCAGCGGCACGATCGACAGCATCTTGGCGCTGGTGCCCAGCTCCATGATCGGGAACAGGTCGGTCAGGTAGTCGCGCAGCACGTTGCCGGTCACCGAGATGGTGTCCTTGCCTTCGCGGATGCGGGCCAGGGAGAACTTGATGGCGTCGACCGGCGCCAGGACACGGATGTCCAGGCCAGCGGTGTCGTGATCCTTCAGGTAGGTCTGCACCTTCTCGATCATCACGCCGTCGTGGGCGCGGGCCGGGTCCAGCCAGAACACCGCAGGGGTGTTGCTCAGGCGGGCACGGTTGACGGCCAGCTTGACCCAGTCCTGGATCGGCGCGTCCTTGGTCTGGCACATGCGGAAGATGTCACCGGCTTCGACGTTCTGCTCCAGAACGACCTTGCCCTTGCCATCGACCACGCGCACGACGCCGTCGGCCTTGACCTGGAAGGTCTTGTCGTGGGAGCCGTACTCTTCGGCTTTCTGCGCCATCAGGCCAACGTTCGGCACGCTGCCCATGGTGGTCGGGTCGAAGGCGCCGTTGGCCTTGCAGTCTTCGATGGTGGCCTGGTAGATGCCGGCGTAGCAGCGGTCCGGGATGATCGCCTTGGCGTCCTGCAGTTCACCGGCGGTGTTCCACATCTTGCCCGAGTCGCGGATCATCGCTGGCATCGAGGCGTCGACGATGACGTCGCTCGGCACGTGCAGGTTGGTGATGCCCTTGTCGGAGTTGACCATGGCCAGGGCCGGACGCTCGGCGTACAGGGCCTGGATGTCGGCTTCGATTTCGGCCTGCTTGTCGGCTGGCAGGTCCTTGATGCGGGCGTACAGGTCGCCGATGCCGTTGTTGGCGTTGAAGCCGACTTCGGTCAGGGCGGCGGCGTGCTTGGCCAGTACTTCACCGTAGAAGGCTTCGACGATGACGCCGAACATGATCGGGTCGGAAACCTTCATCATGGTGGCTTTCAGGTGCACCGACAGCAGTACGCCGGAGGCCTTGGCATCGGCGATCTGCTCGGCGATGAAGGCTTTCAGGGCCTTGCGGCTCATGGTCGCGCAGTCGATGATTTCGGCGGCCTTGACGGCGGTCTTTTCCTTCAGGACGGTGGTGCTGCCGTCTTTGCCGACCAGCTCGATGCGCAGGCTGTCGTCAGCTTCGATCAGGGCGGCTTTTTCGCTGCCGTAGAAGTCGCCGTTGTTCATGTGGGAAACGTGCGACTTGGAGTCGGCGGCCCAGGCGCCCATCTTGTGCGGGTGCTTGCGTGCGTAGTTCTTGACCGACAGCGGGGCGCGGCGGTCGGAGTTGCCTTCGCGCAGTACCGGGTTCACGGCGCTGCCCTTGATGCGGTCGTAGCGTGCGCGCGATTCTTTCTCTTCGGCGCTGGCCGGCTCGTCGGCGTAGTCAGGGATGTTGTAGCCCTTGCCCTGCAGCTCCTTGATCGCCGCCTTCAATTGCGGGACCGAGGCCGAAATGTTCGGCAGCTTGATGATGTTGGCTTCAGGGGTGGTAGCCAGCTGGCCCAGTTCCGCCAGGTGATCGCCTACCTGCTTCTCGGCGCCCAGTTGCTCCGGGAATGCCGCGAGGATGCGGCCAGCCAGGGAGATGTCGCGGGTTTCTACGGCGATGTCAGCCGAAGCGGTGAAAGCTTCGATGATCGGCAGCAGCGAGTAGGTGGCGAGGGCGGGGGCTTCGTCGGTGAAGGTATAGATGATCTTGGAACGGGTGGGCATGCGGGTTAACTCTCTATGTGCTGAGCGTACTCGAGTCTCGTGGTGCGCAGGGTAGGCGCTTCGCCCAGGCGATGCCATAGGCGGAAAGTCGAGAGGCTGCGAGCGGTGATGGTGGATGCATCAGTCGAGCGTCAAGTGCTGAGCTGCGGTAACAGCCCAGGCTTCGTGGCCAGGCGTCGTGCCTGGCCGAGGGCGAGCCGCATTTTCCTGGGATTCGCCCCGATGACCCTTCGGTCGCGGCGCAGTATATCAAACCAATCGGGCTAATCAGCAAGGTGAAGTGGCATCGGCGCCATTTATAAGACCAAAGACGTAGGGGCAATGTGGTGGATTGCCGCAGGGCGGGCGCTGGCAAAGGGTGGGCGCAGCCGATGCAAGGTGCGCCGCTTGCAGGTCGGCGGATGTGGTTTAGGCTCAGTGGGATCGCATGATGTCCAATCACACCCGAAAGCGGAGTAGTGCAAGCATGGGATACCAGAAAATCAAGGTTCCGACCGACGGCGCCAAGATCACCGTCAATGCAGACCATTCGCTCAATGTGCCCGACAACCCCATCATTCCTTATATCGAAGGCGATGGGATTGGCGTCGATGTGTCGCCGGTGATGATCAAGGTGGTCGATGCGGCCGTGCACAAGGCCTACGGCGGCAAGCGCAAGATCCACTGGATGGAGGTGTATGCCGGGGAGAAGGCCACCCAGGTGTACGACCAGGACACCTGGCTGCCCCAGGAAACCCTGGATGCGGTGAAGGACTACGTGGTGTCGATCAAGGGGCCGCTGACCACGCCGGTGGGCGGTGGCATCCGTTCGCTCAACGTGGCCCTGCGCCAGCAGCTCGACCTGTATGTGTGCCTGCGCCCGGTGCTGTGGTTCAAGGGCGTGCCGAGCCCGGTCAAGAAGCCAGGCGATGTGGACATGGTGATCTTCCGCGAGAACTCCGAAGACATCTACGCCGGCATCGAGTGGAAAGCCGGCTCGCCCGAGGCGAACAAGGTGATCAAGTTCCTCAAGGAGGAAATGGGCGTCACCAAGATCCGCTTCGACCAGGACTGCGGCATCGGCGTCAAGCCGGTCTCGCGCGAGGGCACCAAGCGCCTGGTGCGCAAGGCCTTGCAATATGTGGTGGACAACGACCGTGAATCGCTGACCCTGGTGCACAAGGGCAACATCATGAAGTTCACCGAAGGTGCCTTCAAGGACTGGGGCTACGAGGTGGCTCGCGATGAATTCGGCGCCGAACTGCTCGATGGCGGCCCGTGGATGAAGTTCAAGAACCCCAAGACCGGGCGCGAGGTCATCGTCAAGGATGCCATTGCCGACGCCATGCTTCAGCAGATCCTGCTGCGCCCGGCCGAGTACGATGTGATCGCCACGCTCAACCTCAACGGTGACTACCTGTCCGACGCCCTGGCGGCGGAAGTGGGCGGCATCGGTATCGCGCCGGGGGCCAACCTGTCCGACACCGTGGCCATGTTCGAGGCGACCCATGGCACCGCGCCCAAGTACGCCGGGCAGGACAAGGTGAACCCGGGCTCGGTGATTCTTTCGGCGGAAATGATGCTGCGGCACATGGGCTGGACCGAGGCGGCCGACCTGATCATCAAGGGCACCAATGGCGCGATCGGGGCCAAGACCGTGACCTACGACTTCGAGCGGCTGATGGAAGGGGCTAAGCTTGTGGGCAGCTCAGGCTTCGGCGACGAGATGATCAAGCACATGTGAGGCAAAGCAAAACCGGCCGTCTCGTGAAGAGGCGGCCGGTTTTTCGTGTACCGGCACAGGGCAGGGGTCAGGCTTTGGCGGTTTCGCTCTGGGGTTCGCCCTGGGCATTGGCGACCTCTGCAGCTGCCGCGGCGGCATCCTTGATTTCGACGGCGTGCAGGCCTTTGGGGCCCTGGACGATGTCGAACACTACGGCCTGGCCAGCCTTGAGGGTCTTGTATCCGTCCATGCGAATGGCCGAATAATGAGCGAAAAGGTCATCGGATTTACCTTCCTCGTTGATGAATCCGTAGCCCT
>NZ_DJTF01000091.1:560-27417 GCF_002438125.1 Pseudomonas sp. UBA6315 | reverse complement strand
ACCACTTCGCCGCGCACGGTGCGCTGCATTTCGGTCACTTCTTCCGGGCGCTCGTCGATCAGCAGGACGATCAGGTGGCACTCGGGGTTGTTACGGGTGATGTTCGCCGCGATGTTCTGCAGCATGATGGTCTTGCCCGCTTTTGGCGGGGCGACGATCAGGCCACGCTGGCCTTTGCCGATCGGGGCGCACAGGTCGATGACGCGGCCGGTCAGGTCTTCGGTGGAGCCGTTGCCGGCTTCCATCTTCAGGCGCTTGTTCGGGAACAGCGGCGTCAGGTTTTCGAACAGGATCTTGTTCTTCGCGTTTTCCGGGCGATCGAAGTTGATCGTGTCGACCTTCAGCAGGGCGAAGTAACGCTCCCCTTCCTTCGGCGGGCGGATCTTGCCGACGATGGTGTCGCCGGTACGCAGGTTGAAACGGCGGATCTGGCTTGGCGAGACGTAGATATCGTCGGGGCCGGCCAGGTAGGACGCATCAGCCGAACGCAGGAAACCGAAACCATCCTGGAGAATCTCCAGCACGCCGTCACCCGAGATCTCTTCGCCGCTTTTCGCGTGCTTCTTCAGCAGGGCGAAAATCACGTCCTGTTTGCGCGAACGGGCCATGTTTTCGATGCCCATCTGTTCGGCCATTTCCAGCAGATCGGTAATCGGCTTTTGCTTGAGTTCAGTCAGGTTCATAAGGGGAGTGACGTAATCATGTATGAAGGGAGGATTAAGCTAATGGCTTAATGAAGCCGCGCCGCTAGAAGGCGATAGGATCGCGCACAGATTCTAATTAGGAGTGCGTCGGCGACGGCGTGCAGGGGGCACTGGAGAAGCAGTGCGAGGCCGAATGTAACACTTGCTTTTTTCGACGTCTAGTGGGTTGAAAAAGAAAAGCCCCGCATTTGCGGGGCTTATTCACATCACAGGTGGGCGTCGAGGAACGCGGCCAGCTGCGACTTCGACAGCGCACCGACCTTGGTGGCTTCGACGTTGCCGTTCTTGAACAGCATCAGTGTCGGGATGCCACGCACGCCGTGCTTGGCCGGGGTTTCCTGGTTGTCGTCGATGTTCAGCTTGGCGACGGTCAGTTTGCCCTCGTAGGTGGAAGCGATGTCGTCCAGGACTGGCGCGATCATCTTGCATGGGCCGCACCATTCAGCCCAGTAATCAACCAGCACCGGGCCTTGGGCTTGCAGGACTTCGGCCTCGAAGGTGGCGTCGGTGACGTGTTTGATCAGATCGCTGCTCATGGATATCTCCAGGGTCGTAAGCAAAAAACGTGGCCCATCATAGCCGGACCCTGACGCAACAGGAAGTCACGGACGATTGACTGTAACTATAGTTGTGCAAGACGCCGCGAATCGAAACCGTCACACAAGTGTCATAGCATCGAATGGCACATTGCCTTGCATCAACCCTTGGCGTGCCGCGCGTTGGCGACAGCCAAGTATCGTGGCAGGATTGCCGGGTTAACGACCGAGAACACTCAGACCATGCCGCATACAACCGCGAAGAACCTGTCTCTGATCGCCGCCATCGACCTTGGCTCCAACAGTTTTCACATGGTCGTGGCCAAGGCTCACCACACCGAGATCCGCATTCTCGAGCGCCTCGGCGAAAAGGTTCAGCTGGCCGCCGGCATCGACGAATCGCGCATGCTCAGCGAAGAAGCCATGGAACGGGGCCTTGAGTGCCTCAAGCGTTTTGCCCAGCTGATCAACGGCATGCCTGCAGGCGCCGTGCGCATCGTCGGCACCAACGCCCTGCGCGAAGCGCGCAACCGCAACGAATTCATCCAGCGCGCCGAAGCCATCCTCGGCCACCCGGTGGAAGTGATTTCCGGCCGTGAGGAAGCGCGCCTGATCTACCTGGGCGTGTCCCACACCCTGGCCGACACCCCGGGCAAGCGCCTGGTCGCCGACATCGGCGGCGGCAGCACCGAGTTCATCATTGGCCAGCGCTTCGAGCCGCTGCTGCGCGAAAGCCTGCAGATGGGCTGCGTCAGCTTCACCCAGCGCTATTTCCGTGACGGCAAGATCACCCCGGCGCGCTACGCCCAGGCCTACACCGCCGCGCGCCTGGAGCTGATGAGCATCGAAAACGCCCTGCACCGCCTGACCTGGGACGAAGCCATCGGTTCGTCCGGCACCATCCGCGCCATCGGCGCCGCGATCAAGGCCGGCGGCCTTGGCAATGGCGAGGTCAACGCCGAGGGCCTGGCCTGGGTCAAGCGCAAGATGTTCAAGCTGGGCGAAGTCGACAAGATCGATTTCGACGGGGTCAAACCCGACCGCCGCGCCATTTTCCCGGCCGGCATGGCGATCCTCGAAGCCATCTTCGACGCCCTGGAGCTGCAGCGCATGGACCACTGCGACGGCGCCCTGCGCGAAGGCGTGCTGTTCGACCTGCTCGGCCGCCACCACCATGAAGACGTGCGCGAACGCACCCTCAACTCGCTGATGGAGCGCTACCACGTCGACCAGGGCCAGGCCGCCCGCGTCGAGCGCAAGGCGCTGCATGCCTTTGACCAAGTGGCGAAAGCGTGGGGCCTGGAAGATGGAAACTGGCGCGATCTGCTGGGTTGGGCGGCAAAAATCCACGAAATCGGCCTGGATATCGCCCACTACCACTACCACAAGCACGGCGCCTACCTGATCGAGCACTCCGACCTGTCGGGCTTTTCCCGCGAAGACCAGCAGATGATGGCCCTGCTGGTGCGTGGCCACCGCCGCAACATTCCCAAGGACAAGTTCGCCGAACTGGGCGATGAAGGCGTGAAACTGCTGCGCCTGTGCGTGCTGCTGCGCTTCGCCATCCTGTTCCACCACATCCGTGGCACTCAGCAGATGCCCAAGGTGCAACTGCAAGCGGGCGACAACAGCCTGGAAGTGGTATTCCCGCAAGGCTGGCTGGAGCAGAACCAACTGACCCAGGCCGACTTCGCCAACGAGGCGGAGTGGCTGGCCCGGGTCAATTTCGTCCTCAGCGTACGTTGAGTACCGGGTTGCTCAGGCGCTCCAGCAGGGTCGCCTGGGCACTGCGCGGGTTCTGGTTGCCGGTCGGGCTGCTGCGCACGTAGCGCCCGTCAGGCTGCAGGGTCCAGGCGTGGGTGTTGTCGGTCAGGTAGCTTTCCAGCTCCTTCTTCACCCGCAGCAACAGCTTCTTGCCCTCTACCGGGAAGCACGTCTCCACACGCTTGTCGAGGTTGCGCTCCATCCAGTCGGCACTGGACAGGTAGATCTGCTCTTCGCCGCCATTGAGGAAGTAGAACACCCGCGTGTGCTCCAGGAAGCGGCCGATGATCGAGCGCACCTGGATGTTGTGCGAAACCCCCGGAATACCTGGGCGCAGGCAGCACATGCCACGCACCACCAGGTCGATCTTCACGCCCGACTGGCTGGCCTTGTACAGCGCCTTGATGACCTTGGCATCGGTCAGCGAGTTGAACTTGGCGATGATGTGCGCAGGCTTGCCTTCCAGGGCGAACTGGGTCTCCCGGGCGATCATGTCGAGCATGCCCTTCTTCAGGGTGAACGGCGCGTGCAGCAGTTTCTTCATGCGCAGCGTCTTGCCCATGCCAATCAGCTGGCTGAACAGTTTGCCGACGTCCTCGGTGAGGGCGTCGTCGGAGGTCAGCAGGCTGTAGTCGGTGTACAGGCGGGCGTTGCCGGCGTGGTAGTTGCCGGTGCCCAGGTGCGCATAGCGCACGATCTCGCCCTGCTCACGGCGCAGGATCAGCATCATCTTGGCGTGGGTCTTGAAGCCGACCACACCGTAGATCACCACGGCGCCCGCGGCTTGCAGACGGCTGGCCATCTGCAGGTTGGACTCTTCGTCGAAGCGCGCCCGCAGCTCGATCACCGCAGTGACTTCCTTGCCGTTACGCGCCGCATCCACCAGGGCGTCGACGATCTCCGAGTTGGCGCCTGAGCGGTACAGGGTCTGGCGCACCGCGAGCACGTGCGGGTCCTTGGCGGCCTGGCGCAGCAGGTCGACCACCGGGGTGAACGACTCGAAGGGGTGCATCAGCAGGATGTCCTGCTTGCCGATCACGCTGAAGATGTTCTCGGCGTTCACCAGCAGCTTGGGGATCGCCGGGGTGAACGGGGTGTATTGCAGCTCCGGGTGGCTGTCCAGGCCGGTGATGCTGAACAGGCGGGTCAGGTTGACCGGGCCATTGACCTGGTACAGCTCGCTCTCGCTCAGGCTGAACTGCTTGAGCAGGTAGTCGGACAGGTGTTTCGGGCAGGTGTCGGCCACTTCCAGGCGCACGGCATCGCCGTAACGGCGCGAGAACAGCTCGCCGCGCAGGGCGCGGGCAAGGTCGTCGACCTCTTCGGAGTCCAGCGCAAGGTCGGCGTTGCGGGTCAGGCGGAACTGGTAGCAGCCCTTGACCTTCATGCCCTGGAACAGGTCATCGGCGTGGGCATGGATCATCGACGACAGGAACACGTAGTTGTCGCCCGCACCGCCCACCTCTTCCGGCACGCGGATGACCCGCGGCAGCAGGCGCGGCGCCGGGATGATCGCCAGGCCCGAGTCGCGGCCGAAGGCGTCGACGCCTTCGAGCTCGACGATGAAGTTGAGGCTCTTGTTCACCAGCAATGGGAACGGGTGGGTCGGGTCGAGGCCGATCGGGGTGATGATCGGCGCGATCTCGTCGCGGAAGAAGCGCCGCACCCAGGTCTTGAGCTTGGGCGTCCAGTGACGGCGGCGGATGAAGCGGATCGCGTGCTTTTCCAGCTCCGGCAGCAGCACGTCGTTGAGGATCGCGTACTGGCGCTCCACTTCGATGTGCACCAGCTCGCTGATGCGCGCCAGCGCCTGGTGCGGCTGCAGGCCGTCGGCACCGGCCTGCTCACGGGCGAAGTTGATCTGCTTCTTCAGGCCCGCCACGCGGATCTCGAAGAACTCGTCGAGGTTGCTGGAGAAGATCAGCAGGAACTTGAGGCGCTCGAGCAGCGGATAGGACTCATCCAGGGCCTGCTCCAGCACGCGAATGTTGAACTGCAGCTGCGACAGTTCGCGATGAATGTACAGGCTGCTGTCGTCAAGGCTCGGAATGTTGATGGCCGGCGTCGGCGCCGGTGCAGGCACGGCGGCCTCGACCACCGGTTCCGGGGGCTCGGGCAGGTCTGGCGGGGTTTGCACCAGCTCTTCGGGGACGGCCTGAGCATCCTTGATCGCGACAGGGGTGAGCACTTCATTATTCATCTGGACGTTCCTGAGGACGTTAACGCCCTATCATCAATTGAGCGGGACGATAAGCGGCCATTATGACGCCTGTGTTACACCTGTAGGCAACCCTGCGACTTGTGGCCGAAGGCATTGTCCGTGTAGGAATTGTTCACGTCGAGACACATTTGGACACTTTCACGAAAGCGCGCGAAGGGGTAGGCTGCGCGTTCATTTCGCCAGCACCTCAGAAAATGCTTCAACAATTCCTGCAGGATTTCGGCTACTTTGCCCTTTTTCTAGGCACCTTCTTCGAAGGCGAGACCATCCTGGTGCTTGCAGGATTCCTCGCGTTCCGCGGGTACATGGACATCAGCCTGGTGGTGATCGTGGCGTTCTTCGGCAGCTATGCCGGCGACCAGCTGTGGTACTTCATGGGGCGCCGCCACGGCCGCAAGATCCTTGCGCGCAAGCCGCGCTGGCAGGCGATGGGCGACCGTGCACTCGAGCACATTCGCCGCCACCCCGATATCTGGGTGCTGAGCTTCCGCTTCGTCTACGGCCTGCGCACGGTGATGCCGGTGGCCATCGGCCTGTCCGGCTACCCGCCGCGGCGCTACCTGCTGCTCAACGGCATCGGCGCGGCGATCTGGGCCCTGGCCCTGGGCGCCGCCGCCTACCACTTCGGGGCGATCCTCGAAGGCATGCTGGGCAACGTCAAGAAATACGAACTATGGGTGCTCGGCGGCCTGCTGCTGCTGGGTGTCCTGCTGTGGCTGCGCCGACGCTTTCGCACCCTGCGCGCGGAGCGCAAGGCGGCGGCAGACGCCCAGAGCCCAGAAGCTGCAGAGGCTGTAAGCAGCGAGCAGGAACCACGCCAGGGGCGTGACCAGCACTAGGCCAGACACGCCGGCCAGGTACAGCGCCGGCGCATTCGACAGCAGCCGCGCCAGCTCCAGGCGCGCCGCCCACGGCCGGTTCTCCAGGGCCGCACCCAACACGAACAAGCCAAACGCCATGACCGCCCAGCCCAGCACCAGGGCGGCGCCCGGCACCTTTTCAGCCACATCCATCAAGTAACTGCCCAGGGCGATGTAGGCCACGAACTGCACGGCCACATACACCTGCTGCGCACGCCCCAGGGCGACCTCGAACTTGCGAAACAGCGCCAGGTTCTGTTTGGCCTGTGGATAACGCGCCGCGACATCCGCAGGGCGCCAGCCGGTCGGCATGAACCAGATGCGCAGCTTGTCGCGCCAGCTGCGGGTACGCCGGGCGTCGTCCCAGAGCTGAGCGTAGAACTGCAGGTTGGCCCACAGCGGATTCCAGCTCGCCAGCGGCGTGGTCACGCCAAACACCACCGGCTCGGCCGGGTCTTCTTCCTTGAAGGTGCCGAACAGGCGGTCCCAGAGAATGAACACCCCGCCATAGTTACGATCCAAGTAGACAGGATTCTGCGCATGGTGAACGCGATGGTTGGACGGTGTGATCAGTACCCACTCGAGCCAGCCCAGCTTGGGGATGTGCCGGGTGTGCACCCAGAACTGGTACAGCAGGTTCAACGACGCCACGGTGATGAACACCAGCGGCGGCACACCGATCAGCGCCAGCGGCAGGTAGAAGATCCAGGAGAAGATGAAGCCGCTGCTGGTCTGGCGCAGGGCGGTGGTGAGGTTGTACTCCTCGCTCTGGTGGTGCACCGAATGCGCGGCCCACAGCACGTTGCGTTCGTGCCCCAGGCGGTGCAGCCAGTAGTAGCACAGGTCATACAGCACGAACGCCAGCAGCCACACCCACCAGGCCTGCTGCGGCAAATGCAGCAGCGCCAGGTGCTCCCAGGCCAGCGCATAGGTGAGCAGCCCTACGCCCTTGGTCAGCAACCCGGTGCTGGTGGACAACGCCCCGGTGCTCAGGCTGTTGATCGAGTCGGCCACGGTGAAATTGCGCTGGCCGCGCATGCGGTCGGCAATCAGCTCCACCGCGATCAGCACGAAGAAAAACGGCACGGCCAGCAGAATAAGGTCCATGGAGCTCGCCTCGAAGGTTATCCACAGAGATTAGGATGCGCCCGCGCCAACCCCTATGGCCACATCTGCCAAACTAGAGGACATTTAGCGCCTCGAAACTGGAGTAATGAGCATGACAAAAAAGGTAGCGGTGATTCTGTCCGGCTGTGGCGTGTATGACGGTGCCGAAATCCACGAAAGCGTGATCACCCTGCTGCGCCTCGACCAGCGCGGCGCGCAGGTGCAGTGCTTTGCGCCGAACATCGCGCAGATGCATGTGATCGACCATCTGACCGGCGAAGAAATGCCCGAATCGCGCAACGTGCTGGTGGAATCGGCGCGCATTGCCCGGGGCGAGGTGAAGGACATCCGCGAAGCCAAGGCCGAGGACTTCGATGCGTTGATCGTGCCGGGCGGTTTTGGCGCGGCCAAGAACCTGTCCAGCTTTGCCGTCGATGGCCCCGAGTGCAGCGTGCACCCGGACGTGCTGGCCCTGGCCGAAGCCTTTGCCGAGGCCTGCAAGCCGGTCGGCCTGATCTGCATTTCGCCGGCGCTGGCGGCGAAGATCTATGGCCCGGGCGTGGTCTGCACCATTGGCAACGATGCCGGCACCGCCGGTGCGATGGTGAAGATGGGCGCCACCCATCAAGAATGCGATGTGCATGACATCGTCGAAGACACCCAGCGCAAGCTGGTGACCACCCCCGCCTACATGGTGGCCAAGTCGATCAGTGAAGCGGCGGGCGGCATCTACAAGCTGGTGGACCGTGTGCTGGAGCTGACCCACGAGGGTGAGTGATCAGCCCTTGGCCAGGCGGGTGAGGATACGATCCAGCGCATTGGCGAACGCCTGCTTCTCGCGTTCGCCATAGGGCGCCTGCCCGCCGCCGACCTGGCCCTGCTCGCGCAGCTCGGTGAACAGGTTGCGCACCGCCAGGCGCTCGCCCATGTTGCGCTCGTCGAACTCGCGGCCGCGTGGGTCCAGCGCCGCCACGCCCTTCTTGATCAGGCGGTCGGCCAGCGGCACGTCGCTGCAGATCACCAGCTCGCCAGGCATGGCGTGCTCCACCAGGTAGTCGTCGGCGGCGTCCATGCCGCTGGGTACCACGATCAGCCGCACCACGGCGAAGGCCGGCTTGGCCACGGCCTGGCCGGCCACCATCACCACCTCGAGCTTGCGCTTGAGGGCGAACTTGACGATCAGGTCCTTCGCCGGTTTGGGGCAGGCGTCGGCGTCGATCCATATGCGCATGTCGCAATCTCTTCTGTCAGTGCCGGCCTCTTCGCGGGGCAAGCCCGCTCCCACAAGAACACCTCTGAGCCTAAGGCCTGTGGCGATCCTGTGGGAGCGGGCTTGCCCCGCGAAGAGGCCGGCAGCATCAACAACTAAACGGCAGCCCGGCGCTTCTCGGCCAGGCGACTGCGCCCATACAACACCACAATCGCCAGCAACGCCACCGCCTGGGCGGCCAGCGAGTAGGCATCGGCATGAATCCCCAGCCAGTCGAACTCGAAGAACGCCACCGGCCGCGTGCCCAGCACGCCGGCCTCCTGCAGGGCCTTCACGCCATGCCCGGCGAACACCACCGACAAGGCACACAGCAACGCGGCGTTGATGCTGAAGAACAGCGCCAGCGGCAGCTTGGCCGAACCACGCAGGATCACCCAAGCCAGGCCCACCAGCAGCACCAGCGCCGTGGCACCACCGGCCAGCACCGCCTGGTGGCCAGCTGGGCCGGCCTGCAGCCACAGGGTTTCGTAGAACAGGATCACTTCGAACAGCTCGCGGTACACCGAGAAGAACGCCAGCACGGCAAAGCCGAAGCGCCCGCCGCCGCTGACCAGGCTGCTCTTGATGTAGTCCTGCCAGGCCGCGGCGTGGCGGCGGTCGTGCATCCACACACCCAGCCACAGCACCATCACCGAGGCGAACAGCGCCGTACAGCCTTCGAGCAGTTCACGCTGGGCGCCGCCGACGTCGATCACGTAGGCCGCCACCGCCCAGGTGGCGAAACCGGCGACCAGCGCCAGGCCCCAGCCGATGTTGACGCTGCGCACCGCCGACTGCTGCCCGGTGTTGCGCAGGAAGGCCAGGATCGCGGCCAGCACCAGAATGGCTTCCAGGCCCTCGCGCAGCAGAATCAGCAAGCCGGAAATGTAGCTCAGCGACCAGCTCAGGCCATCGCTGCCCAACAGCTTGGAAGCCTGGTCGAGCTTGACCTTGGCTTCGGCCAGGCGCTGTTCTGCCTGGGCGACCGGCAAGCCGTCCTGTAGCGATTGGCGGTAGGCCATCAGCGACTTTTCGGTGTCCTTGCGGGTTTGCGTGTCGATGTTGTCCAGCGAGCTTTCCACCAGCTCGAAGCCTTCCAGGTAGGCGGCTACCGACAGGTCGTAGGCCTGGTCGTGGTCACCTGCGCGATAGGCGGCCAGGCTCTTGTCCAGGGTGCTGGCGGTGTATTCGAGCAGCTGCGCCGGGCCACGCTTGGCCTGCGGCGGCTGTGCGCGCTGGGCACGGAAGGCCTCGACCGACGCGGCGCCTTCGTTGGCGGCGACTTCGGCCGGGGTCTGGCGGGCCAGGTCGGCGAGGTTCCAGGTCTTGTCGCCCTTGGCCGCCTGCGGGTTGGCCGAGAAGCTGGCGATATAGGCTGCCACGTCCCAGCGCTGACGCTCGTCGAGCTGGTCGGCGAAAGAGGGCATTTCGGTGCCGTCGATGCCCAGGCCCAGGGTGTTGTACAGGTCGTACAGGCTGAGCTGGTCGAGGCGTTCGGCGTTGCGCAGATCGGCCGGTGCCGGCTCCAGGCCCACGCCGGCCGGGCCATCGCCCGCCCCCGTGTCGCCATGGCAGATCGAGCAGTTCTGCGCATACAGCGAAGCGCCGCGGGCCGGGTCCGGGGTAATCACCGGCGCCTGGCTGACCTCGTAGGCCACGGCCAGGCGTGCGCCCAGCTGGCGCGCCTGCTTGGCGACTGCGGCGCCCTCCTGGCGCTGGTCGATGGCCTGGCGCAGCGCTTGGACGCCCTGCTCCAGGGCGTTTTGCTCGGCATTCGCCGACAAGCCTTTGACCAGGTCGGCCAATACCGCGCTGAATTCCTGCTGCTCGCGGTATTCACCGTCGTCGATCACCTTGCCGTCACGCACGGTCGGCGGGTAGTCGGCACCGATGTAGTCGAGCAAGTGCAGGGCCTTGCCGGCCTCGGCAGGGGATTCGGCCAGCACCACGGTGCTGCACAGCGCCAGCATGGGCCACAGCAACCAGGCAAGCAGACGGGAACGGGAATTCATGGCCAATCTCGAAGGGAATACGAAAGAGAACATTGTTCACTTCCACTCAGCTTCGCTCAAGGTTTACGGACGGATTTCATGAAAAATCTTGAGACAAATGCTTGGCGAGGGCTGCGCCCTCGAATCGCCGGCAAGCCGGCTCCCACAGGATTTCTACAGGCATCAAGGGCGGCGCCACCCTTGAAACAACAGGTACAAATTGAACCCAACCTGCCAAATCATCGTTACTAGCCTGAATAGGCAAACCAACAGGAGGTAGGGAACATGGATCGTCCCCATTCAAATCAGCTGAGAATTGGCAGGTTTTCAGAAAGAAACCGGCTGTACCTTCTCACCAGCACCACGTTGCACAGGGCGCCTTTACTGGGCGGGTTCCACTCGGCTCGGCTGCTGATCAACCAGTTACGCCAAGCCGAGATAGAAGGCGCGACCCGGTCTTTAGCCTGGGTCGTGATGCCAGATCATTTTCACTGGTTGATCGAATTGGGGCCGGTGAGCCTGAAAACGTTGATGCGTCGGGTAAAGTCGCGCAGCACCTGCGTCATCAATCGCCATCTGGGGCGATATGGAAGGCTCTGGCAGAAGGGTTTTCATGACCGGGCGTTGCGCCGAGAAGAGGACGTGCAGGATGTGGCGCGCTACATCGTCTTGAACCCTAAGCGGGCAGGTCTGGTTGACCGAGTGGGGGATTATCCGCACTGGGATGCGATCTGGCTTTGACTGTCAGGGCTTCATCGCCGGCAAGCCGGCTCCCACAAGGGCGGCGCCCTACCTGTGGGAGCCGGCTTGCCGGCGATTGGGCCTCAATGCTTGGCGGCATCCTTCCAGCCACCGCCCAACGCCAGGAACACCCCAATCTGCCCCATGGCCACCTGGCTATTGGCCGCCGCCAACTGCGCACGCATGTCGGTGTAGGTACGAGTCGCCTGCAGGTCCGCCAGGAACGACTCGCGCCCCGCCTGGTAATAGCGGTGCGTCTGGTCCGCCGCTTCCTTCGCCGATTTCTCCGCCTCGGCCAGCGCATCACGCCGATCCAGCAAGGCGCTGTACTGCGCCAGGCGGGTCTGGGTTTCGCGAATGGCGTTCAGCACCACACCGTCGAAGTTCGCCAACGCCGCCTGGGTCGAGGCCTCGGCCATGCGAATACGCGCGCGGGTGCCGTTGGTGGGGATGGTCCAGCTGATCTGCGGGCCAAAGCCCCAGCGGTTGGTCGAGGGCTCGCCGAGGTTCTCGAGGATACCGATGGTGCCCACCTGGGCGCCGAAGCTGATGTCGGGGTACAGCGCGCCGGTGGCCACGCCGATGGTCGCGGTGGCGGCCGCCAGCTGGCGTTCGGCCTGGCGCACGTCGGGGCGGCGCTTGAGCAGTGCGGCGCCGTCGCCAACCGGCACCAGCTGGTTCAGGTGCGGCAGCTCGGCGCAATCGGCGGTGCCGGCGGGCAGTTGGTCCACCGGCTTGGCCAGCAACGCGGCCAGGGTGTACATGCCGGTCTCGCGCTCGGCCTTGAAGCGCGGCAGTTCGGCGCGCAAGGATTTGAACTGGGTCTGCGAGCGGGTGACCTGGGTTTCATCGCCGCGCCCGGCATCACGCAGGCGCTGGTTGAGCTGCACGCTCTGCTCCTGCAAATCGAGCGATTCGCGGGCAATGTGGTACTCCTCGTTGGCCGAGCACACCTGGGTGTAGGCCTTGACCACGTCCGCCACCAAGGTGATGCGGGCCGTGTCGGCGGCGGCCTGCACGGCGTCGGCATTGGCCTTGGCCGCTTCGGTACCGCGCTTGAACGTGCCCCACAGGTCGAACTGGTAGGAGGCGCTGATGATCGCTTCGCCGATATTGGCCACCGGCACCTTCTCGGGCAGCAGGAAGGCTTCGCCCGACTCCTGCAAGCGCTGGGCGCCGGCCTTGATGCCGCCGTTGAAGCCGCCCTGCGACTCGGCCACTTCGACCTGGGCGCGCGCCTTGGCGATGTTGGCCGCCGCCACGCGCAGCTCGGTGTTGGCACTCAACGCCTGGCGCACCAGTTCGTTCAGGCGCTGATCCTGATACAGCTGCCACCAGTCCTCCGGCACCGGCGCCGACACCACGCTATCGGCATCCTGGCGCAGCGGGCCGTTGAGGTCGCTGCGCTGCACGGCGGCGTCCCTGGGCACTTCATAGTCAGGGCCGACCATCATGCAGGCCCCCAGCGACAGGCAGAAACCCGCCAGGATCAGCTGTTTCATGGGTTCTGCCCCTCGATGATCGACACCGTGGCAGTACGCCCGGCGATCATGCGAAAGTCTTGCGGCACTTCATCGAAGGCGATGCGCACCGGGATCCGCTGGGCCAGGCGCACCCAGCTGAACGCCGGGTTGACGTTGGGCAGCAGGTTGGCGCCGCTGCTGCGGTCGCGGTCTTCGATGCCGGCGGCAAAGCTCTGCACCCGGCCGCGCAGGCGGGTGTTGTCGCCCATCACGCGGATGTCCACGGCATCGCCGATGTGGATGCCGCCCAGCTTGGTCTCTTCGAAGTAGCCATCGACATGGTAGGACGCGCTGTCGACCACCGACAGCACCGGGTGGCCGGCGGTGACGAACTCGTGGTTACGCGGGGCGCGGTCGTTGAGGTAGCCATCCACCGGGCTGCGCACCACCGAACGGTCGAGGTTGAGCTGGGCGGTATCCACCGCCACCTGCGCCTCGCTCACCGCCGAGCGGGCACGCGCCTCGCGGGACTGGCTCTCTTCCAGCTGCTCGGCCGCCACCAGGTTGCCCAGCTTGCGGTTGCGCTGCGCCTCGCGGGAGGCCTGGGCCAGGGTTTCCTGGCGCTCGCCCAGGGTGGCCTTGGCCTGGCGCAGGGCCAGGCTGAAGCGGTCCTGGTCGATGGTGAACAGCACGTCGCCGCGCTTGACGGTCTGGTTGTCGCGCACCTCGACTTTCTGGATCAGGCCAGAAACGTCCGGGGCAATCTGGATCACGTCGGCGCGGATGTGGCCGTCGCGGGTCCAGGGGGCGAACATGTAGTACACCACCATCTGCCACACGAGCACGGCGGCGAAGGTCACTACCAGCAAGGTCAGGACCACACGGCCCAGGGTCAGCAAAGGTTTTTTCATGGCAGCATCAGGCTTCGGCAAAAGTGGTCCACCGCGCCAAGCAGCACGGCATACAAAGCAACGTTGAACAGCGCCCGGTGCCAGACCAGGCGGTAGAAGTGCAGGCGCACCAGCACGGCGTGCACCCCCAGAAACAGCAGGTAGGTGCAGAACATCATCACCAGCAGCGTGGGCAGGAACACCCCGCTGATATCCACTTCACCGATCACAGGGGCGCTCCGTCGAGCCCGGGGGGCAGTTGCGGTTGTTCGGCAGGCTCGAGCATCACCTCCACACCCGGCAACAGCGCCAGGCGCAGGCCGCTCAGGGCATGCAGCAGGTGGGTGCGGGCATCGCCGCGTTCGTAGAGCTCATCCAGGTTCAGCGCCTGGCGCGCACGCTCCATGTTGCGCAGCAGTGCGGCCGGCGCATGCAGGCGTTCGCCGGCGCGCAGGCAGGCCGCGTAGTGGCTGCCCACTTCCTCGATCACCGTTTGCAGGCGTTCACGGGCCTGGGTGCCGGCACGCGGCAGGTAGGCCAGCAGGTCGAGCAGGTTCAGGCCAACGCGCACGTCGCGCAGGGCCACGCCGCTGTCCTGGCCGGTCTGCGACAGGCGCGGCAGGTGCTGCATCAGGCGGTCGAGCATCTGCACGCCGACCTGGCGATGCTCGGCCAGGCTGGCCGGCTCGGTCATTTCGACGATGTCGCGCCAGAGGAAGCGGGTCATGCGCTTGGCTGCCAGTTCCACGCCGAACGGGCGCATCACCAGGGTCCAGATGAAGGCGAACAGCAGCCCGACCGGGCCGGCCAGGTTGGAGTTGAGGAAGGTGAAGAAGTCGGCGTCGTAGGCGCCCTGGATGCTGATGAAGGTGGAGGTGTTGACGATGGTCAGCAAGGTGCCCAGGTAGAAGCGCGGCTGCACGGTCAGGGTGCCGATGCAGATGAACGGCACGGCAAAGGCCAGCACCAGCATCGGGAAGTCGTGCAGGTTGGGCAGCACCAGGAACAGGTACAAGCTGGAGAAGATCACCGACATCAACGTCCAGAAGAAGAACCGGTAGATCTGCGGCGCTGGGTCGTCCATGGCGGCGAAGAAGCTGCACGACACGGCGGCGAGGATCACCGCGCTGGCGCCGTCGTTCCAGCCCAGGCCGATCCACAGGCCACAGGCGACGATGATCGCCAGCACCGTGGACACCACCGAATAGAGCATCAGGCCACGGTCGAAGAACGCCGTCAGGCGGCCCAGGCGCCAGTGCCGGTAGACGGCGCGCCAAGGCGTGGCGTCGTCGGTGCGCAGGGCGTGTTGCAGGGTGCAGCAGTCCTGCCAGAGGTCGGCCCATTCGGTCAGGCGGTACAGGGCGTTGGACAGCAGCAGCTCGGCTTTCTGGTCGAGGGCGGCAGCGCCTGGCTGCAGGCGGTCGATCTGTTCGTGCAGCGCCGTCCAGCGCGCTACCGAGGCGCTCTGGGCGGTGCCTTCGAGCCATTGGCGCGCAGCCTCGAGCACCGGTTGCAGCTGGGCAAAATGCGCCGGGGCACGGCCTTCGAGGGCGACCAGGGCATCATCCAGGGCATCGATCACCGGCAGCAGGTGAATCATTCGGCCGCGCAGTTCGCGGGCGTTTTTCAGGGTGTGCGGGCCGGCGCCTTCATGGCCGAGCTGGCCGATCATCAGTTCCAGGGAGTTGAAGGTGGCGACCATCGCGCCACGCATGCTGCCGACCTTGTCGGCAGCCACGTCACGGGCCAGGTAGGTATCGCTGTAGCGGATCGCCTCCTGGAACCAGTTGCCGGTGGCGCCGACCACCACGGGGGCCAGGCGCCGGGGCCAGAAAATCGCGCCGACCACCGCCGCGCAGACGATGCCCAGGCAGATTTCCTGGGCACGCGAAGAGGCCACGTCGAACACCGCCAAGGGGTTGTCGACGACCGCCAGGGCAATCATCGGCAAGGTGTAGCCGGCCAGCATCAGCACGTAGTTGTTGGCCGTGCGCAGGTTCAGCGACAGGTACAGCAAGGTGCCGGTCCACAGGGCGATGGCCACCGTCAGCAGCAACGGCGACTGCACCAGCGGCGGCACCAGGAAGATCGCCCCGCCAGCACCCAGCAACGTACCCAGGGCGCGATACAGGGCCTTGGAGCTGGTGGGCCCGACGAATGGGCTGGAGACGATGTACACGGTCGCCATGGCCCAGTACGGGCGCGGCAGCTGCATGAGCAGGGCGATGTACAGGGCGATCATCGACGCGGCGAAGGTGCGCACGCCGTAGAACCAGTCGCGGGCAGGCGGCACCGAGCTGAAGAAACCGTTCATGCCACCCCGCCTGCCGTGCCCAGGCCCGCGGCTTCGAAGGCGCGCAGCACGCGCAGGGTGGCCTGCAGGTCGGCGTCATCGATACCCTGCAGCACCTCGTGGCGCACCCGCACCAGCTCCGCTTCGATGGCTTCGGCCAGGCGCCGGCCTTCGGCTGTCAGGCTCAGGGCCTTGGCGCGGCGGTCCAGCGGGTCTTCGCTGCGGCACACCAGGCCGGCCTTGCACAGCTGGTCGAGCAGGCGCACCAGCGACGGGCTTTCCAGGCCGGCGGCCTGGGCCACGGCCACCTGATGCACGCCATCGCCCAGGCGCACGATCATCAGCAACGGCGCGGCGCAGGCTTCGGAAATACCGTAGCTGGTCAGGGCCGCATGGCAGATCCGCCGCCAATGGCGGGCGGCAACCACCATGCCGGTGCTGACTTGCAGGCGCAGGGAGTCAAGGGTCATGTAGAAGAACCAAGGATATTCATAGTTTGCTAACTATCAATATACGCCTTGCCCTCCCCCTGTCGTCAACCGGGGGCGACGAGGGGAATGGATGAAGAGTTGTTCATTCTGGGGGATGAGGTTGTCGGGGCCGGCCCTTTCGCGGGGCAAGCCCGCTCCCACAAGTTCAAGCCCAGTGGGGCCTCTGTGGGAGCGGGCTTGCCCCGCGAAAGGGCCGAAGCAGGCAAAGGAGGTTCATGGCTGAACCTGATCCTCCAGCTTCATCGCCAAGGCCAAGGTGCTGCCCATCTGCACCGCCCGATCCCGCCAATCCAGGTACCGCGCCCCATCACACCGGCTGAAATGCACCGCCAGCTCCTCGGCCGCCTGCATCACCCCGGCCGCCGCCGCCAGCTCCAGCCAGTAAAGCGCGGCCTTGAGATCAGCCTCCACACACAGGCCATGCAACAGACGATAGCCCACCTCGAAGCGGCAACGTGCGTCCCCGCGCTCCGCGCCACGGAAGAACCACTGGTAGGCCTGCACCAGGTCGACCTGCCAGCCCAACGCGGCATCGCACACTTCTTCCTCGTACAGATCGCCCAGCGCCGCCGCAGCGTGCAGCATGCCCCGCTCGAAGGCCTGCCGGTAACATTCCGCCGCCTGCACGTAGGACGCCTCGACGCCCTTGCCGAAATAATGCTGCTGCCCCAGGTTGAACCAGGCCGGCGCATTGCCCTGCAACGCCGCCATGCGCAGCAGGTGCCCGGCCAGCACGGTGTCGGCGCGCCAGTACTTGCCATTGAGCCAGACCCAGCCCAGGTCGTTGAGCGCCGCCACATTGCCAGCCAGCGCCTGCTGGCGCAGGTCGGCATACACCGCCTGCAGGTCGGCGGCTTCATCCAGCCGGCTGACCAGCAACGCCCGCTGGCTGGGCAACCCGACGCCTGCGAACAGCCGCTGCCGCCTGCCGGCGGGGGTGGGTGCGCAAATGACCTGCTCCGGCAGAAGACGGGCGAGCAGCGAATGGATATTGCTGACAGCAGACATGTTCATCCTCATTGAACGACCCACAGGCCCGACCGCGGCTGTGATGAGGCGTGATTCTGCGTGACGTCACGTCAAAACCTGTCGCGAACGATTCGGCGGGGGCAACCAATTGCGTATTCGTTGATCTGATCGATTCATGGCTAATTGCCATGACCCGATCATGCCGCCATGCTAATGCGGCAAGCCTAGACAAGGACGTTCCCTTTTGCCGTTCGCCACCACCCGCGCCACCCTCAGCCGTCAATGGGCAATGCTGCGCCAGCTGCCCAGCCGCTCTCCGGGCATTACCAGTGCAGAGCTGGTGTGGCGCCTGCGCGATGTGGGGTTCAATGTCAGCAAACGCACGGTGGAGCGCGACCTCAACGAGCTGTCGCTGATCTTTCCGCTGGAGCGTAACGACAAGAGCATTCCGTTTGGCTGGCATTGGTCAGTGAATGCCGGCGCGGAGCTGCGTGGCAACTTCGACCTGCAGGGTTATCTGCGTGGTGAGGCCCTGCAGCCGGCGCAGGAAGAGGGCTTGCAGCTGCAGGCCTGGGTCAGCGACCAGGTGGCGCGGCAGTTGCGGGAAATGCCGTTGAGTGCGGGCATGCAACTCACCGCCCTGGAGCAGGGGCACCGGCTGCAGGTCACCCTGGAGGATGGCTGGGGGGTGCGCTGGTGGGTGTTGAGCCAGGGGGATGGGGTGAGGGTGGAGCAGCCTGATGAGCTGCGCGATGAGATTGCCCGGACCTTGAACAACGCGGCTGCGCAGTATCAGGCGTAGTGGCCTGTCCTGGCCCTATCGCCGGCAAGCCGGCTCCCACAGAAATTGCAGCGCTTTCGAGGTCTGCGGTGTACCTGCGGGAGCCGGCTTGCCGGCGATAGGGCCGCAGCAGATCAGCGCTGCATCCCCCAGCGCCGCACGGTCAGCCGCTCCAGGGTATTGAACACCAACCCTTCCACCAGCAACCCGATCAGGATCACCACCGCCAACCCGGCAAACACCTTGTCGGTATACAGCTCGTTGCGGTTCTGGAAGATGTACCACCCCAGGCCGCCCTTGCCGCTGCTGGCGCCGAACACCAGCTCGGCGGCGATCAAGGTGCGCCAGGCAAAGGCCCAGCCGATCTTCAGCCCCGACAGAATCGACGGCAGCGCCGCCGGCACCAGGATGTGCAGCACCAGGCGCAGCCCTTTGAGGCCATAGTTGCGCCCGGCCATGCGCAAGGTTTCCGAGACGCCGAGAAAGCCGGCATAGGTATTGAGCGCCAGCGCCCACAGCACCGAATGCACCAGCACGAAGATCAGGCTGTTGTCGCCCAGCCCGAACCACAGCAGGGCCAGCGGCAGCAGGGCGATCGCCGGCAGCGGGTTGAACATCGAGGTCAGCGTGCCCAGCAGATCACGGCCCAGCTGGGTCGATACGGCCAGGCTGGTCAGGCCGAAGGCCAGGACGATACCCAGCACATAGCCCTTGAGCAGAATCACCAGCGACACGCCGACCTTGGCGGGCAGCTCCCCGCTCAAAAGGCCGTCCCACAGGGCTGCCGCGGTTTGCAGGAAGGTTGGCAACAGCAGGTCGTTGCCCTGGTAACGGGCAATGGCCTCCCACAATGCGGCGATCACCACGAGGATCACCGCCTTGCGCAGCCAGCCGTGCTGCCACAGGCGCTGGGCCAGTGGCAGGTTGCGCTCCAGCGGCACACTCAGCAGCGGCTGCAGCTGCACTTCGTATTCCTGCCGAACAGGGGTAGTAGTCATGGCTCGAGCTCCTGTCAGTAGGCGATACGAATGTCGTTGAAGCCCAGGTCTTGGGCCTGTTCGGGGGCATCGGCCTCGTCGAACAGCAGCCGATGGATGCGCCTGGCGCTGGCCTGGAAGTCACTGGCGCCGAGGCTGCCGAGGTCGTACTGGTGGCTGTGCACCTCGGCCCGCACGCGCCCGGGGTGCGGCGACAGCAGCAGGATACGGTTGCCGACCACCAGCGCTTCTTCGATGGAATGGGTGACGAACAGCAAGGTGAAACGCACCTCCTCCCACAGCAGCAACAGCTCCTCCTGCATCTTGCGCCGGGTCAGCGCATCGAGGGCGGCGAACGGCTCGTCCATCAGCAGGATCTTCGGCTGGGTGGCCAGCGCCCGGGCAATCGCCACTCGCGCCTTCATGCCGCCCGACAGCGTGTGCGGGTAGGCATCGGCAAATGCCGCCAGGCCGACCTTGTCCAGGTAGTGCAGCGCCCGCTCCTCGGCCTCGGCGCGCCTGAGCTGGCCAGACACCAGCAACGGGAACATCACGTTCTGCTTCACCGTCTTCCAGGGCGGCAGCTGGTCGAACTCCTGGAACACCACGATGCGATCGGGGCCAGGGCCGCTGACCGGTTGGCCCTGCAGCAGAATCTGCCCTTCCTGGGGGCTGATGAAGCCGGCCACGGCCTTGAGCAAGGTCGACTTGCCGCAACCGGACGGGCCGAGCAGCACGAAGCGGTCGGCGCGGTCGACTTCGAAGCTGACCTGGTGGGTGGCCCGCACCACGCGCTGGGCGGTGCGGTATTCGAGGCTCAGGTTGTCCACCTTGAGCAACGCAGGTGTAGCGACACGGCTCAGGTTGCTGGCCGTGTGGCCTGGCAATGGGGCGGTCATCGGCGCTCAGCTCCCCTGCAGCGGGCGTTCGTCCTGGAAGAAGTAGTCCTTCCACGACTCCGGCTTGTGCTTGATGGCGCCGACCCGGTACAGGAAGTCGGCCAGCTTGTAGGTGTTCTTCGGCGTGACGGTGAATTCGTACTGCGGGTTGTCGATCAGCTTGATCAGCGCGTCGCGGTCGATCTTGGCCTTGGTCACGCGGATGTAGGTGTCGGCGGCGGCGGCCTTGTCCTTCTGGGCGAAGTCCGCGGCCTCGGCCAGGGCATCGACGAAGGCCTTGTAGGTCTTGGGGTTGTCGTTGCGGAATTTTTCGGTGGCGAACAGCAGCGTCGGCGAGTTGGGGCCGAGCAGGTCATAGCTGTTGAGCACCACGTGCACATTCTTGTTGGCCAGCGCCTGGTCCTGGAACGGCGGGTTGGAGAAGTGCCCGTTGAGCTCGGTGCCGCCGGCCAGCAAGGCGGCGGTGGCATCCGGGTGCGGTACGGCCAGGGTGTACTTGTCGAGGCGGTTGTATTCCTTGTCGCCCCACTGCTGGGCGGCGGCGTACTGCAGGAAGCGCGACTGCACCGAGACGCCCACCGCCGGCACGGCGATGCGGTCCTTGTCGGAGATGTCGGCGATGGTTTTCACGTTCGGGTTGCTGCTGACCAGGTAGTACGGGAAGTTGCCCAGCGAAGCCACGGCCTTGACGTTCTGCCGGCCCTTGGTGCGGTCCCACACGGTCAGCAGCGGGCCGACGCCGGCACCGGCGATGTCGACCGAGCCGGACAACAGCGCATCGTTGATCGCCGCGCCGCCGGAAAGCTGGGCCCAGTCGACTTCGATGTCCAGGCCCTGCTCCTTGCCATGTTTTTCGATCAGGTGCTGGTCACGCACCACGTTGAGCAGCAGGTAGACGATGCCGAACTGCTCGGCGATGCGGATCTTGCCTTCGGCATGGGCCAGGGTCGGCGCGGCAAGGCTGCCTAGAACCAGGCTGGCGCCCAGGCCGATGCTTGCCGCCAGGCGGCTGATGGAGTTGCGCATATGGGTTTTCCTCAGTCGTCAGAACGGGGCATCGCCCTGGATGGTGGTGCGGAACAACTTGCGCCGCAGGTGCGCGGGGCAACCGGTGGCCAGGTGGATGAGCGAGCGGTTGTCCCAGAACACCAAGTCGTGGGGCTGCCATTGGTGGCGGTAGATGTTCTGCTCCAGCACGCTCAGGGCATACAGCTGCTGCAGCACGTCGCGGCTCTCATCGGCGGGCAGGCCGACGATGCGGGTGGTGAAGCCTTCGCTGACGAACAGCGCCTTGCGGCCGTTTTCCGGGTGGGTACGCACCACCGGGTGGATCACTTCCTGCACCTGGGCCAGCTGTTCGGCGGTCAGGGTCGGGCGCCAGTTGCCCTCGAACTTGGTCTCGGCGTAGCGCGCGGTGTAGGAATGCGCGGCATCGCGGCCTTCGACCACCTTGCGCAGCGCCGGCGGCACCGCGTCCCAGGCTTTGTGCATGTCGGCGAACAGGGTGTCGCCGCCTTCGCTTGGCAGCTCCTGGGCGTGGAGCATGGAACCGAGGCTTGGCAGCTCCTTGTAGGAGAGGTCCGAATGCCAGAACTTGCCGGCATCGCCCAGGCCGATGTTCTGGCCGTTCTCGATGATGTTGGAAACGATCAGGATCTCGGGGTGGCCCGCCAGCAGGAACTGCTTGAGCACGTGGATCTGCAGCTCGCCGAAACGGCGGCTGAAGGCGATTTGCTGTTGCGGGCTGATGCGCTGGTCACGAAACACCAGCACGTGGTAGTCGAGATGGGCGCGGTGGATACGGCTGAAATCTTCGGCATTGACCGGTTTGGCCAGGTCCAGGCCGATGATTTCGGCGCCCACGGCACCGGAGAACGGGCGGATTTCGAAGCTTTGCGGCTGGGCGCTGTCGATGGACGACAAGGCGTTCGAGGCGGCGGACATTGTTCACTCCCACGCAGTGCGCGACTTCATGGCGCGCAACGATCAGAAACGCACGGGGTTTACCCGTGTGGGTTCGAGTCGTGCGGCGCATCGATTGGTCGACGGGTACGCAGTGGGGGTGACTATAAAGTCATAAGAATAATAATTTAAATACCGTTAATGAATAACGATATGAAGGGGGCAGTGCGCGCTTTTGGTGCTGAAGGGGGTCAGATCAACCCGCCCTCCTCTTCTTCCTCGATCAGGTTGTTCAAGCTGCCGAGCGCCTTGCGCGCCGTGGAGCGGTTGAGCAGCTTGGCCTGGGCACCGGGCGGCAGGTCGGTGATGCTGAACACGCCTTTGGCAGTCAGCACTTCGATCAAGTCCTCGAGCACCCGGATCATGTCCAGGTCGCTCTGCTTGAGCTGCTTGAGGCTGTTCTCCACCACGTCGTCGGCAAACCATTCCTGGATTTCGGCGTGGTCGGCCGGGAGGATTTCCGTGTATTCGGCATAGGGTGCGGCTTCTACCCGCAGCAACTGGCCATCGGCGTCGCGTTGCACGTAGAACATGGCGTCGTCCCTCGTCACGATGATTCCTTGTTGGTAGACAGCAGCATAGGCAAAGTTCTCCGGGCGCGTCAGCCCGGCGCATGAGTATGCGCTGCGCGAGGGTGGGAGAAAAGACCGCTGCCGCGGTGGCCAGGTACGGCCACCGCGGCAGTGGGGTCAGTTGTTGTCGATCTTGATGGTCGGGTCGGCACCGCTGATCAACGAGTTGATCGTGGTATTGGACCAGTTCACCCCTTCGAGCTTGATCGTCACGTCGGCATTGGCCAGGCCGCCGGCCGCATTGAGCTTGCCCTCGGTGCTCACCTGCAGGGTCGAGGAGCCATCGACGGTGGTGATCTTCAGGAAGTTGTCGATGGTGCTGGCCTTCTCGCCCTGCAGCAGGTCACGCAGGTCGAGGCGGTCGCCCTCGCTGGACTTGAAGTCCTTGATCACATCGTTGCCCAGGTCGCCGGCCTTCCACACGAAGGTGTCGGCACCGCTGCCACCGATCAGGATGTCGTTGCCCTGGCCGCCGATCAGGGTGTCGTTGCCCGAACCGCCCAGCAGGATGTCATTGCCCTTGCCGCCATCGAGCAGGTCGTTGCCACCTTGGCCGAAGATGATGTCATTGCCCGCGCCACCCATCAGGGTGTCGGCACCGTCGTTGGCGCCGGAGACATCGAATTCGGTGTAGTGCTCGCTGACGTACTTGTGCATCGCCCGCGCGTCCACATCACCGGCATCGACGCCCAGCTTGCTGGCGACATACCCCTGGATCGCTTCGACACCGGTACCGGCGATCGACGGGAAGGTCAGCAGGTCGCCGAAGATGATGTCGTTGCCATCACCGCCGTTGACCGTGTCGTTGCCCGGCTGGGTGACTTCGGTGTGGCCGAGGATCGCATCGGCCAGCTTGCTCGGGTCGATGTTGGTCTGCGGCTTGCCATCGGTGTCGTAAGGCTTGAGATCGCTGGTCTTGACGTCGTTGTTGAGGCCGATGGCCTCCACGTCCGAAAGCCCCGCCAGGATCTTGAAGCTGTCGGTGGAGTTGGTGGTGGTGGCTTTGTCGGTGCTGTTGCCAGTACCGGCCAAGGTCGACAGCTCGTAGGTGCCATCGCCCTGGGCGTGGATCGAGTACGAGCTGTAGTTGTACCAGCTGCTGCCGTACTTGTACTGGACGGTCATGGAGCCATCGGAATCGATGTTCACCCGGGTGCTGCTGTCCACGCTGCCACGGTAGACCGTGTCGCCCATCTTGTAGTTGATCGACGACAGGTAGGTATCGAGGTTGACGTTGCTGTAACCCAGTTTCGGGTTGCCCTGCTCGTTGGTCTGGTAGTAGGTCGGCTGGCCATCGGTAATGAAGAACGTCTGGTTGCTGCCCGTGCTGCCGGCGTCCTTGAGGTTCTGGAACCAGTTGGCAGTAGTCTTGAAGGCGTCTTCGTAGTTGGTGCCGCCGTTGGACTTCAGGCCGTTCAGGGCATTGAGCAGCGTCTGCAGGCCGGCGTCGTTGAGGGTCACCGAAACGGTGCTCTTGACCTGGGTGGCGAAGTCGACCAGCAGGATGTTCACGGTACCCGACTGCGAGCCCTTGACGCTGGCGGCCAGGGTCTTGAACACCGACTCCAGCGAGCTCTTCGCCGCGTTCACGCCCGAGGAGCCCATGCTGCCCGAGGTGTCGACGATGAAGGCGATGTTGTAGTCCTGGCCCGGCACCACGTGCAGGCCGCTGACATCGGCGACGATGATGTCGTTGCCATCGGTGCCGGTGATGTTGTCGCTGTCGGAGGACAGGTTGCTGGTGGTGTACGCCTGCGGGTAGACCGTGACCTTGATGCTGCCTTCGCTGGTGGCGGTGCTGCCGCCAACGCTCTCGGTGGAGGTCGAGGTGACCTTCACGTCGAACTGGCCGGCGTAGTAGGCCGGCGGCTTGATGGTCAGGCTGCCGAGGTTCCAGCCGGTGACGTCCACCGGGCTCGAGCCGACGGTGAAGGTGTGGCCTGCGTTGTCGGCGACCACCGAGCCTGCCGGGATGCCGCTGAGCTTGACGTTCAGGCTCTCGGAGCCGTCGGTGTCGGTCAGCCCGGTGCTGATGCCCACCAGCTTGACCGGCGCGCCGTTCTCGCCGCCTTCGTTGAGCTTGTAACCGTCGTAGTAGCCCTGGCCGTTGCTGCCATGCAGGTCGGACACCGTGACCCCGGCGCCAGCCAGCGCACCGACGTTCGGGTACATCGGGATGTTGGCACTGTTGAGGTCGGTGACCGCGCCGTTGCCCACCTTGATGTTGATGTCGAGGCTGCCTGGGCCTGCCTGGTTGGCGTTGTAGATTTCCAGGGTGTAGTAGCCGCTGGTGGTCGGCGTGAAGCTGCCGGAAATGCTGCCGCTGCCCGAGCCCCAGGTGGCGCCGGCGACGTTCTTGCCACCGATGACGATCTGCAGGCTGTCGTCGGCGGTGCCGCTGAAGGTGTAGGTCTTGCCGGCTTCCAGGTAGATCAGGCCGGAGGTCTTCGAACCGGTGCCCGGGGTGACGGTGGCCGAGGTATCGACCGTGTTCACCAGTTCACTCTTGCTGGCGTTGCCGGAGTTGGCGAACACGTTCTTCAGCGCATCGCCGGTGATGCCATTGCCGTTGGTGCCCAGGCCGGAGAGGCTGGTCCAGGTTTCCTTGGTCAGGCCGAGCGAGTTGACGTTGTTGCTGCCGATGCTCAGGTCCGGCTTGTCGGCAACCGGGGCGATGTCGACCTTCAAGGTCGCCTCGCTGCCCGCGTCCTTGCCATCGGTTGGCTTGTACTTGATCTGCGCGTAGTCGGCCTGCTTGTTGCCCACGCCGCTGCCGCCGTAGCCGTCGATGCCCGACTGGTTGGCCAACGGCACGAACTTGAGCTTGCCTGCGTCAATGTCAGCCTGGCTGATGGTCTGGCCGGCCTTGACGTCGACCCAGCTGGTGCCGTTGAACAGTTTCAGCGTGCCGGCGTCCGGCAGCTTGGTGATGGTGATGCCCAGGCTGCTGGTCGGCGAGTCGACGTCGCGGACATTGAAGTCGTTCCAGCCCAGCACCAGGTCGGTGTCTTCCTGGCCGGTGACGGCGCCGCCGGTGCTGACCGGCGCGTCGTTGACCGCGATGACGTTGACCGTGGTGGTGGCGGTGTTCGAGGTGTTGACGCCATCGGTCACGGTCACCGTGATGATCCGCGGCGTGGTGCTCGGGTCTTCACTGGTGTTGATGAAGGTGATGTTCTTGATGGCCTGGATGTAGTCGGCCAGCGATGCGTTGCCGCTCAGGGTCAGCACCACCTTGCCGTCGGTGCTGTTGGCGTTGATGGTGATGCCACCGACGCTGTTGCCCAGGTTCAGGGCATCGCCTGGCTGGCGGTTGGTCAGGATCACGGTGGCGCCGGTGAGCATCGAGCTGTCGAAGTCGGTGATCGACACGTCCACATCACCGATCGACACGCCACTGCCCGGCTGGTTCTCGGTGAAGGTGGTCTGGTAGTCGGCGCCGGTCTTGCCGCTGGAGTCGTTGGCGTCCAGGTCCAGCACCGGGGCGGGCTCGAAGATCTGCGTGGTAACGCTGCCGGCGGTACCGCTGACTTCCAGCTTCTCGAAGTTGCCGCCGGTGGCCGAGTCGACCTTGACGGTGAACTGCTCGGTGCCTTCGGTGACGTTGTCCTTGAGGGTCGGGATGGTGAAGTTGGCGGTGGAGCTGCCAGCCTTGATCGTCACCGTGGTCACGCCGGTGTAGTCCGCGCCGTTGGTGGCGGTGCCGGTGTAGCTCAGCTTGACCGTGACATCGGTCTTCGCCGGGCTGGTCAGGGTCAGCGTGTAGGTGGCGTTGCCGCCCTCGGCGACGGCCGTGGTGCCGGTGATCGACAGGGTCGTGGTGTCGATGGTGTCGGCGATGTTGGCGACCGCGGTGGCGCCGGCCACGCTGGTGGCTTCGAAGTTGCCGCCGTTGATCGCGGTGACGGTCGCGGTCATCGTGCTGGCGTCGTTGTACACGTCCTCGCCATTGGGGTTCGGTACCGCCAGGGTGCCTTTGCCGGTGGCGTCGAGGTTGACCGTGTAGTTGGTGCCGGCGACGTTGACGGTCAGGGTTGCCGGGCTGCCGCTTTGTGGCGGGTTGCTCAGTTGGAAGTTGAAGATGACGTTGGCGTCGCCTTCTTTTGCCGGGTTGGCCGTGACCGCCACGGTGGTGGTATCGATTGTGTCGGCGATGTTCGCGGTCGCAGTGGCGCCGGTCAGGCTGACGTTCTCGAAGTTGCCGCCGTTGACTGCGGTGACCGTGGCCTTGAGGGTGCTGGCGTCGTTGTAGACGTCTTCACCATTGGGGTTCGGTACCGCCAGGGTGCCTTTGCCGCTCGCGTCGACCTTGACCGTATAGTTGGTGCCCGCGACGTTGACGGTCAGCGTGGTGGCGCTGCCGGCTTGTGGCGGGTTGCTCAGCTGG
>NZ_DJTF01000091.1:0-325 GCF_002438125.1 Pseudomonas sp. UBA6315 | reverse complement strand
TGACGGTGGCGTCGCCTTCTTTTGCCGGGTTGGCCGTGACCGCCACGGTGGTGGTGTCGATGGTGTCCTTGATTTCAGCGGTCGCGGTGGCGCCGGTGAGGCTCACGTTCTCGAAGTTGCCGCCGTTCACGGCAGTGACCTTGGCAGTGACGCTGCTGGCGTCCAGGTACACGTCTTCGCCATTGGTATTGGCAATGACCAGGGTGCCTTTGCCGGTCGCATCGATGTTCACGGTGCGGCTGACGCCGCCGACATCGACGGTGAGCGTGGTGGTGCTGCCGGTTTGCGGCGGGTTGCTCAGCTGGAAGTGGAAGGTGATGTTGGC
>NZ_DJTF01000067.1:0-14715 GCF_002438125.1 Pseudomonas sp. UBA6315 | reverse complement strand
CGGTCAACAGGCGGCCATCCTGTGCCAGGATGGTCCCCAGGCCGAGCTCTGCTTCGCTGTCGCTGATCCAGCGTTGCCCCGGTTGATACTGCTGCGCCATACTGCCTGAACTCCCGCGATGAAAAGCCGGCTATGTTAACGGATAGGCCGGGCTGACCATAGACTTGAAAGACCATCAGTCTAGCTGTTTCATCACAGAAAACCGTCTTGCTGACGAGGGCTTCGTACTCACATGCCGCTCAAGCACCGCTGGATGAACGCCTCCATGGCCCTGGGCAGCGTGCTGCTGCTCAGCGCCTGTGATCAGAAAAATTTCGAAACCTTGCCGCCGATTCCCGTCGAGCAGCTCGAAGTGCTGGGCGTGCAGACGCCGATCAAGAGCGTGCATTTTCGCGACCGCGACGGCGAGGGCCTGCTGGTGCTCAGCCGCAGCGACGGCCAGGCGGTGGATGCCGAGTCCGAGCAGGAAGTGGACAAGGTGGTGCTCAAGGCCACCTTGTACGGGCGCGGCGCGGCCAGCGACGCGTTCAAGGCGCGCTGGCAGATCGAGCAGGAAACCACCTGCTCCGGCCTGGACCTGGATGTCGACTTCTATACCGACGTCAGTGATGTCAGCGACCTGAACAAGGATGGCGTCGCCGAAGTGACGGTGGCCAGCCATTCGTTCTGCGGCGGCGGCATCGACCCCCACGACATCGCCATCGAGATGCGCGAAGGCCAGGCCAGCTACACCATCACCGGCCAGTCGCTGATCACCCCGGCTGGCGAAGAGCCGGTGGGCGGCGAGCGTGAAGACAGCGCTTCGCTGAAAAACGCCCCGCAGGTTTTGCGTGACCACATGGACGCCGTCTGGCAGCAGGTCTACAAGCGCCCCTGGAGCGAGGCCAGCCCGCCGGTCGACGACGACCCGGACGACGAAGCCGAATAATCGCTGTCCATACAGGCAGAGTGCGGCCGTGACCGGCCGCACATTCTCGCCTGGCGCTGCTCAAGGTGGTGGCTGGCTGGCCGATACAGTGGGCACAGGAGAACATTCATGCTTCCGCCGATCATTCCGCTCAGTGCCGCCCCCGTGACCTCGCAACAGGACCCGGTCAAGCCGACCCCTGACATCAAGCCGGTGGTCCCCGCGCAGCCCTCGTCCGGCGAAAGCGCCATCGACCTCAAGCACCAGCGCGACCCGCAAGAGCAGGCGCTGCTTTTGCGTGACGAGCAGCGCCGCCAGCAACGGCGCAACAGCAAGGGCGATGAAGAGCGCTACAGCGCGCTGCCAGGTGATGAAGTCAACGCCGACAATACCGTGCCGGTGGCCCCGCTGATGGGCGAGCACCCGCGCCAGGGGCTGCTGGTCGACATCGAAGTCTGAGCCAGGGCTGGCCATGGCCGGCGCCTGGCTTCATCATGCACGTCTCTGTTGACCGTCGAGCCTGCCCATGAGCCAAGACAACCTCATCGACTTCGATGCCGAACGCGCCAAGCGCGTCCACGACCTCAAGGAAAAACGCCTGAACGAAGTGCGCCAGGCGTTCGAGCAAGCCATGCCACTGGGCAAGGCGAAGAAGAAAAAGCCCAAGGGCAAGCCCAAGAAGCGCTGAAACTTGACGCAGGTCAACCCTGCGCCCGCCTCGCCTGCCCGGTCCCGGGCAGCATTGACCTCGATCAATTTCCCCCGCCCCGGCATTCGTTACCTTGCATCCATCGGACAACGGCAAACGAATCAGGAGGCCCATGACATGTTCTTCGACAATGTGGTTATCGCGGGTGTGGTAACGGTCGGGTTGATGTTCGCCTTCTTTGCCGGTCTGGGCATTTTCATCTGGAAGGACTCGAACAAGCGCAAGCCGCGCTGACCTTCCCGATTCACGAGCACGCAAGGCATTTAGGGCGACTTCGGTCGCCTATTTTTTTGCCTGCGATTTGCTGCGCCAACCTCCGCCCTACAAAGATGATTAGCTAGCTAATTAATCGTTTCGGCATTATCCTGCGCTGCGTTGTCTATCGTTTACTTCAACCATCCCCCCGCAAGGTCCGATTCGTGCCAATCACCCTACAGGCCCTGTTCGCACCCACCCGCCTGGCCCTCAAGTTCGCCATCAAGACCTTGCTCGGCGGCGGCCTGGCCTTGTGGTTGGCGATGCGCTGGGGGCTGGAGCAGCCGGCCTGGGCCTTGATGACCGCGTTCATCGTCGCCCAGCCGCTGTCCGGGATGGTGGTGCAGAAGGGCCTGGCTCGGTTGGCCGGGACGTTGGTCGGCACCTTCATGTCGGTGGTGTTCATCGGCCTGTTCGCCCAGACCCCCTGGCTGTTCCTGATTGCCCTGGCGCTGTGGCTGGCGCTGTGCACGGCCGCTTCCACGCAACTGCGCAGCGCCTGGGCCTATGCCTTCGTGCTGGCCGGCTACACCGCCGCCATCATCGCCCTGCCGGCGATCGACCACCCGCTGCAGGTGTTCGACCAGGCCGTGGCGCGCTGTACCGAAATCTGCCTGGGCATTTTCTGCGCCACCGCCACCAGCGCCTTGCTCTGGCCCATGCGCGTCGAGCAGCAGCTTGCCGTGCAGGCGCGCCAGGCCTGGCAGAACGGCCTGCAGGCGGCCAGCGCCATGCTCGGCGGCGAGGATGAGGCACGCAAAGGGTTGCTGGAGATTCTCGGGCGTATCGTTGCCATCGATACCCAGCGCGAACATGCCTGGTTCGAGGGGCCGCGCGGGCGCCAGCGGGCCAGGGCGATTCGCGGGCTGAGCCAGAAACTGATGGTGTTGCTGCGCATTTCGCGCTCGGTGCGCCGGCAATGGCGCCAGCTCGATGAGCAGCAAGCCATTGCCCTTGGCCCCTGGATGGAAGAAGTGCGTGCTGGGCTGGCCAACCCTGACCAACCCAGCCTGCTGCTGTTGCGCCAGCGCATCTGGGATGCCGCCCATGCCGAGCAGATCAGCTCCGCCGAGCACTTCTGCCTGGCCCGCATGGCCTTGCTGCTCGACTACGCCATGGCCGCCACCCAGGCGCTGGACGATGTCGAGGCCGGGCGCACGCCCAAGGCGGACGGCCAGGGCCTGGCCGCGCACCGCGACTGGTCGCTGGCGCTGCTGTTCGGCTCGCGCAGTGCCCTGGCGTTTCTGGTCATGAGCAGCTTCTGGCTGGCCACCGCCTGGCCTTCGGCGCCGGGTGGCCTGGTGTTGACGTGCGTGGTCTGCAGCTTGTTCGCCAGCCGTGAAAACGGCGCGCAGATCGGCCTGAGTTTCTTGCGCGGTATCGTGCTGGCGATCCCGGTGGCGTTTCTGGTCGGGCAGATCATCCTGCCGCAGTGGAGCAGCTTCGCCATGCTCTGCCTGGGCCTGGGCGTGCCGCTGTTCCTGGGGGCGCTGGGCATGGCGCATCCGCGTACCGGCGCTACGGCCACTTCCTATTGCCTGCATTGCATCGTCCTGGTGGCGCCGCTCAATGCCATGCAGTTTGGCGTGGCGAGCATGCTCAACAGCGCCTTGGCCATGCTGGTGGGGGTGAGTGCCGCGGTGCTGGCGTTCCGCTTGCTGGTGTTTCGCCACCCGGCCTGGCTCGGCCGCCGACTGCGGGCCGCAACGCAAAGTGACCTGGTACGCCTGACCCGGCGTGACCTGCGCGGCGCCGATACCTGGTTTGGCGGGCGCATGGCCGACCGCCTGATGCAGCTTGCCCGCCAGGCCAACGAATTGCCCGAGGCCGAGCGCAAGCGCTGGGACGATGGCCTGCATGGCCTGGATATCGGCGATGAGCTGGTGCACCTGCGCATGTGCCTGGCGGTGGCCCAGGCGCCGCTGGGCGCCGCTGAGCGGCAGTATCTGGAGCAATTGCAAGCGGTGCTGGCCCAGGGGCCGGCTGCCGGGCGCGGCGAGCGCCTGGATGCCGCCAGCGAGCAGTTCATCGCCGCGCTGCAGCGCCAGCCGTCCAGTGACCCGTTGCGCCTGGCCGAAGGCGCCGTGCTGCAGCTGCAGAAAAGTTGGCGTAAATGGTGCCGCTGGCAGGAGGAAGCCCATGGGCTTGCGTGAATGGGCCTTGGGCGGCGTGCTGCTCAGCCCTTTTCTAATCTACGTGTTGATGGCCCTGGTGCTCACCGGCGCCTTGCGCCTGGTGGTCCAGGCCACCCCGCTGGCGCGCTGGATCTGGCATGAAGCCTTGTTCGATGCGGCCATGTTCGTGTGTGTGTTGTACCTGGTGGTTCGCCTGCTGGGGCCTTTGTAAGGAGTGATTCGATGCGTGCTGTCGTCCGTACCCTGGTGACCCTCTGCGTGGTCGCCATCGCCGTTCTGGCCGGCTACCAGCTCTGGCAGTACTACATGCTCACCCCGTGGACACGGGATGCCCGGGTGCGCGCCGATGTGGTGGTGATCGCCCCCGATGTGTCCGGCTGGGTGCGCGAGCTCAAGGTGCAGGACAACCAGCAGGTCAAGGCTGGCGAGCTGCTGATGACCATCGACCGCGAGCGCTTCCAGGCGGCCTTCGACCAGGCCAGCGCCGTGGCCGAGACGCGCACCCAGCAGTTGCACCTGCGCGAACGCGAAGCGGCGCGGCGCACGGCGCTGGGCCCGGAGGCCATCAGCGCCGAGCTGCGGGAAAACGCCCAGATCAACGCGGCTATCGCCCGTGGCGAGCTGCATGAAGCCCAAGCCCAGTTGCAGGTGGCGAAAATCAACCTGGCGCGCAGCGAAGTGCGCGCCCCGCGCGACGGGCATATCACCAACCTGCGCCTGGCCCAGGGCAACTATGTGAACACCGGCCAGGCCGTGATGGCCCTGGTGGATGATTCGACCTTCTATATCCAGGCCTATTTCGAAGAGACCAAGCTGCCGCGCATTCGCGTGGGCGACTCGGTGAAGGTCTGGCTGATGGGGGCGGGCGAGGCGATGCAAGGGCATGTGCAGAGCATCAGCCGCGGCATCACCGACCGCAACAGCAACCCCGACAGCCAGCTGTTGCCGGAGGTCGAGCCGACCTTCAACTGGGTGCGCCTGGCGCAGCGCATCCCGGTGCGGATCAAGCTGGACGAGATCCCCCAGGGCGTGAACCTCAGTGCCGGGATGACGGCCAGCGTCCAGGTCCATGAAGACATCGTCGACCCGTAAGGGCCAAGGGGCCGCACGGCGGCCCCCAGGTATTCACAGGAACATGCCCCCGGAAACCTCCAGCCGCTGCCCGGTGATCCAGCCGTTGCCTTCTTCCAGCAACAAGGCGATTGCCGCACCGATGTCGTCCGGCAGGCCGGCGCGGCCCAGGGCCGTGTTCCCGGCGACGTAGTCATTGAGCTGCGGGTTGTCACGCACCGCGCCGCCGCTGAAATCGGTCTCGATCGCCCCCGGGGCGAGAATGTTGACGCGGATGCCTCGGGCGCCGAGCTCTCTGGCCTGGTAGCGGGTCAGCACCTCCATCGCGCCCTTCATGGCGGCGTAGGCCGCGTGGCCCGGCAACGAAAAGCGCGCAAGGCCCGAGGAAATGTTGACGATGCGCCCGCCATCCTCCAGCAGCGCCAGCATGCGCTGGGTGAGGAAGAACGGCCCCTTGAGGTGGATGTTCAGCAACTGGTCGAACTGCGCCTCGCTGGTTTCGCTGAATGGCGCGTTAAGGCCGATGCCCGCGTTGTTCACCAGGAAGTCGAAGCGCTCGCGGCCAAACTGGCTGCGCAGGGTTTCGCCCAGGCGCTCGGCGAAGGCTGCGAAGCTGCTGCTGTCGCCGACATCCAGTTGCAGCATCGCAACCTTGGCCCCGGCCTGTTGCAGGCGCTCGGCCACGGCGTGGGCTTCGTCGGCCTGGCTGTGGTAGGTGCCGATGATGTCGATGCCGCGTGCGGCCAGGTGTTCGGCGGCGTTGCGGCCCAGGCCGCGGCTGGCGCCGGTGATCAGAGCAATCTTGCGGGTCATGGCGGTTTCCTCATTGGGGTGGATGGAAAACAGGTTATTGGTCGCGCGCGGGCTGTTAAATCCAGCAAATATGGAAATACTGTTCGCATGAACCGAACAATCGGAAGCCGGTATGAACAAGTTGGAGTTGTTGCGCACCTTCGTCCGGGTGAGTGAAGTGAGCAGTTTCACCTTGGCGGCCGAAAGCCTGGGCCTGCCGCGTTCGACGGTGTCGGAGCAGGTCAGGGCCCTCGAGCAGATGCTTGGCACCCGCCTGTTCAACCGCACCACGCGGCGCGTGCAGGCAACCCAGGATGGCGCGTTGCTGTACGAGCGCAGCAAGGACCTGTTGTCGGGCATGGACGAGATCGAGAACCTGTTCCGCGCCGACGATGCCGAGCTTGCCGGCTGCCTGCGGGTCGACATGCCGACCATGATGGCGCGGCGCATCATCATCCCGGCCTTGCCGCACTTTCTGGAGCGCTTCCCGCGCCTGGAAGTGGAGATCAGTTGCACCGACCGCCAGGTCGACTTGCTGCGCGAAGGTTTCGACTGTGTGATGCGCATCGGCGCGCTCAGCGACCTGGACGTGGTGGCGCGGCCGATCGGCCAGTTGAGCATGTGCAATTGCGCCAGCCCCGCCTACCTGGCCCGCCATGGCGTGCCGCAGCGCCTCGAGGACCTGGCCGGGCACCGCCTGGTGCACTACGTGCGCAACCTCGGCGGGCGCAGTGCAGGTTTTGAATACCAGCACGCAGGCCAGGTGCACAACCAGGCCATGGCGGGCGGGGTAACGGTGAACAATGCCGAGGCCTATTCGGCGGCCTGCCTGGCGGGGCTGGGGTTGATCCAGGTGCCGGCGGTGGGGGTGGCGGAGCACCTGCTGCGGGGTGAACTGGTGGCGGTGCTGCCAGCCTGGCAGGCCGAGGCCATGCCGGTGTCGTTGCTGTATGCCCGGCAACGGCATGTGCCGCGCCGGGTGCAGGCCTTCATGAACTGGCTGGCGGGATTGCTTGCAACTCAGGTCGACCCAGCGGCAGGTGGAAGCTGAACAAGGTGCCTTGCAGGGCGTCGGACACCACCTCCATGCGCCCGCCATGGGAAAGGGCAATCTGGTTGGCGATGTACAGGCCCAGCCCCAGGCCTTGCTGCGGCTCGTCGGCCAATGGCCGGGTGAAGGGCTGGAACAGCTGGCTCAGGGTTTGCGCGGCAATCGGGCGCCCTCGGTTGTGCACGCTGAGCACGAACTCATCGTCGGCGATGGCGGCCTTGACCGTCACCGGCCCGTGCGGGTCGCCATGCACCAGGGCATTGGCAATGAGGTTGGACAGCAGCTGGGTGACCCGCTCGCGGTCGCAACGCAGGTCGCCGAGCACGCCGATGTCGAGCACGATCTGGCGCAGCGGATGCACCCCTTGCAGCTCCGAGGCCACATGCCTGAGGCCTTCGGCCAGGTCAGGGCAGGGCTGCTGGTTCAGCGGGATGCCGGTGCCGAGCCGGCCACGGGCGAAGTCCAGCACGTCACGCACCAGCTGCGAGGCACGCCGGCCGCAGGTGTGGATGTGCTGGGCGATGACGCGGTTCTTCTCGTCTTCCAGGCGCTGGGCCAGCAGTTCGGCCCCCGCGGTGATGGCGAACAGCGGGTTGCGCAGGTCGTGGCCGAGCACGGCAATGAACTGCTCGCGCAGTTCGGCCATGGCCCGTTCCTGAAGCAGCGCCCGCTCGGTGCGCTGGGCGTTTTCCTCGCTCTCGATCTGGATCGCCAGCAGGCGGGCGAACGACTCCATCATCGGCTGGATGGCGCTGCCCTTGAGCGCCGCCGGGTTAGGGTCGAGCGCACAGATGGTGCCGAAAAAGCTGCCATCGGTGCGGAACACCGGCACTGAAATGTAGCTTTCGAAGCGATACAGCTTGGGGGTGTGGTGGCCGCAGTACTGTTTGTCCTCGCTGGCCTTGTCGATCACGATGGTCTGGTGGGTGCTGCGGATCTCATGGCACAGCGTGGTGGCCACGTCGAGTTCGCCGCCGGCATCCAGGCCGAAATCCAGGGTGTCGAGCACGGCACAGGCGACCCAGTGGTTTTCGGTAACCCGTGCCACGGCGGCAAAACGCATGCCGGTGGTTTCACAGATGACCTGGAGAATGGCGGGCACCGCGTTGATGCGGGCGATGGTAGCGATATCGGCGCTGATATCGGCGCTGATGGCGTCTGTCATGAACGGTCCCGGTATTGGCGACGGAGGGGCAGCATTCATTCTAGCGGGCCTGCCGGCAGATGACGAAAAACCTTGGCGAAACAACGGCCACCTGCGCTAGGCTGGGCGAGCGCGTTGCCCAGCAGAGGCAACCGCTGCCCGCCTGGCGTGCGTCACTTCCGTCTTTATTGCGAGGTTACGTCATGGCCATCACTTCCCTGGACATCTGCAGCGCCGCCGACCAGCTCAAGGGCTTCGTCGGTTTTCATGGCAAGCGCGGGGTCCACATCGTGCGGTTTTCCGAGGACGCGTTCGGCATGGACGTGGCGGATGACAGCATCACCCCGTGCAGCGAATTCGTCTGGCGGCCGCAACAGGGCCAGCGCATGGCCTTGTGCCGCGAGCGGCTGGGGTTGCTGTTGCAGCAGCATGTGGACGACCGCCTGAACATCGCCGAGCCGCTGCGCGTCTACCTGCGTCGCAGTGACTTGCCGGAAATCGTCGCGGACCGCGCGCTGCGTTGAATGCCGGGTTCAACTGCGCCGGCTTGCACTGGCATCGGCAGGCGATGTGGGCAATTGCTCCAGCAACTGCTCGAAGCCTGCCTTGTCCAGCGGCCGGCTCAGGTAATAGCCCTGCACTTCATGGCAGCGGTCACCTTCCAGCGCGCGCAACTGCTGTTCGGTCTCGACCCCTTCGGCGGTTACCGTCAAGCCCATGGCTTCGCCCAGGTTGATGATCGCCTGCACCACCGCCCGGTCGCTGCTGCCGGCGTTGCTCAGCCCGGCAATGAAGCGTTTGTCGATCTTGATGCTGTCGAACGGGTAGGTGCGCAGGTAACCGAGCGATGAATAGCCGGTGCCGAAATCATCCATGTTCAGGCGCACGCCCAGCTCCTTGAGTGCCTGCATGGTCGCCAGCGCGCCTTCGATGTCGTTGAGCATCACGTTTTCGGTGATCTCCAGCTCCAGGCGTTGGGCGGGGAAGCCGGTTTCCACGAGAATGTCGCGCACATCGGCCACCACATCGCTGCGCAGGAACTGTGCCGGCGACAGGTTTACCGAGACCAGCAGCTGCCCGGGCCAGCCCTGGGCATTGCGGCAGGCCTCGCGCAGCACCCAGCGGCCGAGGCTGACGATCAGCTCGCTCTGTTCGGCCAGCGCGATGAAGGTGTCCGGGCCAAGCAGGCCTTCCTGCGGATGCTGCCAGCGCAGCAGGGCTTCGACCGAGACGATGCGCAGGTCGCCCAGGCGGTAGCGCGGTTGGTAATGAAGGACGAACTCGTTGTTGCGCAGGGCCCGGCGCAAGTCGTTTTCCAGTTGCCGGCGGTACTGGATCTGCTGGTTCATCTCGGCGGCAAAGTAGCGCCAGGTATTCTTGCCGTCGGCCTTGGCCTGGTACAGGGCGATATCGGCGCAGCGTATCAGCTCGCCGGCATCAAAACCCTGGGTGCGGGTCTGGGCGATGCCGATGCTGGCGCCCACGTGCAGCGCTTGGTCCTCGAAAGGGATGGGTTGTCGCAGCAGCTCGATCAGCCGCTGGCACAGCCGATCGACCTCGTGGCGGTTGTCCACGCCTGCCAGCACCAGCACGAACTCGTCGCCACCCAGGCGTGCGACCAGGTCGACATCGCGGGTGGTGTCGCGCAGGCGCGCGGCCACCTCCTGCAGCACTGCATCACCGGCGGGATGCCCAAGGGAATCGTTGATCGGCTTGAAGTTGTCGAGGTCGAGCAGTAGCAAGGTCAAGGGTGCCGAGTCGCTACCGCGCAATAACGCCTGCTCCAGGTGCCGGGCGAGCTTGTTGCGGTTGGCAAGGCCCGTCAGCGGGTCGTGCAGCGACAGGTGCTGGATACGTGCGTGGGCTGCCACTTCGTCGGTGATGTCGCTGGCGGTGCCACGAAAGCCTGCCAGCTTGCCGTCGTACACGATCGCCCGTGCCGAGATCCGGCAAAAACGGCTCTGGCCATTGTGGTCACGGTAGGCACAGCGCAGGTTGGCCGGTTGTTCCGAGTCGGCCTCGACCTGGGCGTCCAGCCAGGGTGACAGGGGCGTGGTGTCGCAACTGAGCAGTTGGTTGAGCGGTTGCCCGAGCCAGACCTCCACCGGGTCGCCGGTCACCTTGACGAAACGCTGCGACAGATAAGTCAGCCGCTGCTGCCGGTCGGTTTCCCAGATCCAGTCGGAAGCGGCCTCGGCCACGGCGCGAAAACGCTGCTCGCTGGCTTCCAGTGCATGGTTGCTCTGTTGCAGGCGCTCCAGGCTCAGGTCGATGGCCCGCGAGCTGTGCAGGGCATGGCGGAACAGGTAGAGCATCACCAGGCCCAGTACCAGCAATGCGCCGAGCAATGGCGGCAGCACCGCCCAGAGCAGTTGCCGGCCGGGCAGGGGGCTGGTCCAGGCCAGGTGGTAGCCGCTGTCGCCCAGGGCGATCTGATGTTCGCCGGGGTTGCCGCGGTTCTTTTCGATATGCATGTGCGCAAGGCCTGCGCCGGCACCCAGTTGGCCGAGCTTTTCTTCGGTGAGCTGGTCGACGAACAGCATCACCGGCGCCTGGCTCACTTCGGCATCGGTCACTTCCCGGTCAGGGCGCACGGCGGCGGCGCTGAGCACTGCCGGCCAGCCATTGAACAGCACGAAGTGGGTGACCTGCTCGCGTGCGCTGGCCGCAGCACGGGCCTGGGCAATGATCGCCGGGAGGGGGCTGTCGACAAAACTGCCGGCCGGGGCCTGGGTGGGCTTGCCCTTGAACAGCGCGTAGCTGGTGCGCTGGTCGTCCACCACGAACACGCCTTCGTAGCCGCTGGCGCTGTACAGCGACTCGCCGATGTTCTTCTGCTCGTAGGCCCACTGCCAATCCACCTGGGGCGTCAGGTGTTGGTAGGCGCTGTCCCACACGGCGTAGCTGGAGAGGAACTGGCGTGAGGCCTGCAGGCGTTGCTGCAGCGCCTGGGAGGCGTGGAAGGCACTGCGTGCCTGCTCCTGGTTGTCGAGGGTGGCGGCGATGTTGAACAGGGCACCGAGGGTTACCAGGCAGGCGAGGCCGAAGACCGCACAAAAGCCTGCGATCAGGCGCCGGACCTGAACACGGGGGGTGGGGCTGGTGGGCGTGACGTCGGCGATCCTGGCCATACGCGAGCGACTCCTTCTTGAGCTGCCGCCCCGCGTCGGTCAATCGGCGAGGGGTTCAGTCAGGATAGGCGAGCCTGAGCGGCGTGCCTTCGCCGGTGGCGAAATTGACCTGGTCGCGGCCCTGACGCTTGGCGCTGTAGAGCGCCTGGTCGGCCAGCTCCAGCCAGCGTTCGGGGCATGGCAGGCCTGCCTGGAAGGCCGACAGGCCGATACTCAGGCTGATCTTCAGGTGCGGAAGCTGCGGGTTGCGGTAGCTGGCCACCTGCTGGCGCAGGCGTTCCATGGCCTGGCAGGCCTGGGCTTCGCTGGCGCCCGGGAGGATCACGCAGAACTCATCGCCGCCGTAGCGCCCGGCCAGGTCGCTCTCGCGCAGGTTGCGCTTGAGTTCATCGCTCAACTGGCGCAGCACACAGTCGCCGACCACGTGGCCGAAGGTGTCGTTGATGGTCTTGAAGTGGTCGATGTCGATCAGGGCGATCACGGCGGGCTGCTGTTGCTGCTGGCAGGTCTGGAACTGCAACAGCAGCGCGTCTTTCCAGGCGCCGTGGTTGAGCAGGCCGGTGAGGCTGTCGGTCAGGCTCAGGGCGCTGAGGCGGCGCTTGTGCTCGGCGAGCTTGATCGCCAGGCGGTAGCAGACCCAGCCCAGGGCCAGCGGATAGAGGGTCAGCATCGGCAGGCAGGCGTAGACCTGCAGCGGCGAGGTGGTCAATTGCAGGCCGGTGCCCAGCAGCGCGCTGGCCAGCAGCATGCCCGCAAGTTGCGCCAAGGCGCCGCGCACGACCATCCGTTTGCCCCCGGCGGCTACGTTGTTCATGGTCATCATCGACAGCACGGTGACCGTGGGCAGCGGGTTGAAGTGCATGGCCGCGGTCCAGAAGCCGCCCATCAGCGAGTCCAGCAGCAGGTTGCGCTGCTCTGCCTGGTAAGGCGTCGTGGAGCGTGCCGCCCACTGATAGGCCACATGCGGCCACAGCAGGCCGTTGAACAGCAGTAGCACCCAGGCCCACGGGGGCGGCGACAGCGGCGCGATGGCGGCGGCCACGCTGAACAGGCCGATGCCCAGGCCGACGATGCGCGGCAGGTAGATGCGCCTGACGAAAGAAAGTCCCTTGCCGCTACGGTTGTCCTTCATGGTTTTCGTTCTTCTGTTGAAGCGCCGTTTATCGCATAAGTCGCGTGAATATTGTTGAACAGTGTTTCATCGTCGAAAAATGACCTTACAAGCCAATTCACGGTTAGTGCGACCACTGTGGAGTAACATGAAGGCTTTCCTCTTGCTTGGAGTGCTGCTGCTCATGATGCCCATGGCTAACCCCGCCGGCGAGTCGGCGCCGCAGCGGGACGGACGTTTTCACAACCAGGCCAGCCTGCCCCAGGATGGCGTGCTTAAAAAGCTGCGCATCGGCCTTAAATACCTGTTCCTGCGCAAACCGCCGGAAACCCGGCCGGCGACGGCGATCAGCGTGCAGCCGATGACCCGCCAGCAGGTGCTCGACGCACCCGACCACAGCCTGTGGCGGTTGGGCCATTCAACAGTATTGCTCAAGTTGCGCGGGCGCTTCTTCATCACCGACCCGGTGTTCGCCGAACGCGCCTCGCCGGTGCAGTGGGCGGGGCCGCTGCGCTTCCATGCGCCGCCACTGCCATTGGCGGAGCTGCCTGCGCTAACGGCGGTGATCCTCTCCCACGATCATTTCGATCACCTTGACGAACAGGCCATTCGCCAGTTGGCATCACGCAGCGAGCGCTTTCTGGCACCGCTGGGGGTGGGTGATCTGCTGATCGAATGGGGCGTGCCGGCGAGCAAGGTCACGCAGCTGGACTGGTGGCAGGAAACAGAAGTGGAAGGGGTGCGTTTCATCGCCACGCCGGCCCAGCACTTCTCCGGGCGCGGGTTGTTCGACAGCAACCGGACCCTGTGGGCGTCCTGGGTTGTGATCGATGATCAGTTGCGCGTGTTCTTCAGCGGCGACACCGGCTACTTCGACGGCTTTCGGCAGATCGGCGAGCGCTTCGGGCCGTTCGACCTGACCCTGGTCGAAACCGGTGCCTACAACCTGGCCTGGCCCAATGTGCACATGCAGCCGGAGCAGAGCTTGCAGGCGCACCTGGATCTGCGCGGGCGCTGGATGCTGCCGATTCACAACGGCACCTTCGATTTGTCGTTGCACGGCTGGCAGGAGCCATTCGAGCGCATCGTCGCCCTGGCCGGCGCGGCGCAGGTACGCCTGAGTACGCCGCAGATGGGCGAGCGGGTAAGTCTCGACTCGCCCCATGAAGGGCAGAACTGGTGGCAACCGCGGCCGGCGCGCGAGCGGGGCAGGGGGCCTGAGCGCGCGCTGGCAGGCCAGTGAGGGTCACTTGCGGGTTTTGTCCGGGGCGGGTGATGGGGGTTTTTCATCCTTTAATAGCTGCGAGGGCGGCTTGCCGCTGTCGCTACGTACCTGGGCGTGGCTGATCAAGGCGAAGATGAAGCTGCCACCGATGATGTTGCCGGCCAGGGTCGGCAACGCGAAATGCAGCCAGAAGCTCTGCCAGGTCTGCTCGCCGGCCCACACCAGATAGGACACTTCCACCGAACCGACGACGATGTGGGTGAAGTCGCCGAGCGCCATGAGGTAGGTGATCATCAGGATGATCCAGATCTTGGCCTTCTCCATGGAGGGGATCATCCAGACCATGGTGGCGATCATCCAGCCCGAGACGATGCCCTTGGCGAACATCTGGCTGAGGTCGTTCTTCATCACCTTGCGGCCGACTTCGAGGAAGGCGACGTCGGTCTTGCTGTCGAAGATCGGCAGCTCGAGCATCACCCAGGCGACCAGCAACGTGCCTGCCAGGTTACCCAGCAGCACCACGCCCCACAGCCTTAGCAGGCGGCCAAGGTTGGCGAGGGTGGGGGTGGTCATGACCGGCAGCACGGCTGTCAGGGTGTTTTCGGTAAACAGTTGCTGGCGCGCCAGGATCACGGCGAGAAACCCGGCGCTGTAGCCCAGGCTGGCGATCACCTGTGCGCTTTCGCCATCTGGCAGGCGGGAATACAGGAGCCCCATGGCCATGAAAGAAAGGCCCATGGTCAGGCCCGCTGCCAGCGCCGACCACCACAGCGCTGCCAAGGTGCGCTCCAGTTCCTGGTCGCCCTGGGTGCGGATGATCTCGTGCAGCACCGCTGCCCGCGGGGGCTGGTTATGGCTGACTTCCTGCTCCTCGTCCGCCGACAGGCCGGGGGTCTTGTCGCTTTGCGCATCGCTCATGGCCGTTAAGCTCCACGGGGTATTTCTCTAGAGAGCGATGACGGGTGCATTTAGTTGCCAGAGGGGCAGTAAATGAAGATCGAAAGTTTTTTCAGATCAAGGTGTTGACTCTGATTTCAAAGCGCGTATTATTCGCCTCCTCGCAGCGTTGAACGCAACGAGGCAAGCGGTAAGTTGTTGAGGTGAAAGGCTTTTGAAAGAAAGTCGCTTCAAAAAAACTTCAAAGCAAACGCTTGACAGCAAATGAGGAAAGCGTAGAATGCGCG
>NZ_DJTF01000199.1:0-7666 GCF_002438125.1 Pseudomonas sp. UBA6315 | reverse complement strand
CTTCTCGTGATTCGTGTATTCGGTGGAGGCCTTGCCCAGAAGGTTAATACTGCAAGACCCAGCTACTGCAATTCAACTCAGTCGGCCTTGTCGCCGCCTGCCAGATTCTTTTTTGCCCCGGTCTTGAAGTCGGTTTCGTACCAGCCGTTGCCGCTCAGGCGAAAACCTGGGACCGACAGCAGCTTCTTCAATGCCGGCGCTTCACAGGCCGGGCAATCGGTCAGCGGGGCGGCGCTGATCTTCTGCAGCACCTCCATCTGGTGATTGCAGGAAGCACATTGATAGTCATAAAGGGGCATGGATGTCTCTCGTCAACCACAACGCGGGCTGCCTGGGCAGCAAAAAGCGAGATTATATATGGTTAACAGGCACTGCGCAGCCCGCCCGGCGATCAGCGTGCACTCGGCGGGTCGAGCAGCCAGGCGACACAGATCACCCGGATCAGCCCGCTGAAGTTGCGCACCCCGCCCTGGCGCAGGTGCACCTCACGGTCCACGTAGGAGAGCACGGCGCTGACCGAACACTGATTGGCCTCGGCAATGCGTTCGAGGATGCCCCAGTAGACGCCTTCCAGCCGCAGGCAGGTGGAAAACCCGTTGAGCCGCACCGAACGCGATACCGGCTGAACCTGCACCATGTCGAAATCTGCCTTGAACGGATCGATGCACTGCTTGCCTGGCCAGCATCCCAGACCTATCCGTCGCTTGTTCGCTTGCATACTACGCCCCACTCACTGACTACCACCAACTTCCCTGCAGCGCATGCAGGGACCCTGGGGCGAATCAAGCGCGCACGGGCGCATTCAAAGCAGCGGCAAAGCCTTCCTGTACAAACGAAAAAGCCCGGCCGAAGAGCATTCGGCCGGGCTTTTGGGGGCTACCTACAACAGCTTCGGACTATTGACCTTTAAGCAGCACTCGCAGCATCCAGGCGGTTTTCTCGTGCACCTGCATGCGCTGGGTCAGCAGGTCGGCGGTCGGCTCATCGCTGACCTTGTCCACCACCGGGAAAATGCTGCGCGCCGTGCGCACCACGGCTTCCTGCCCATCCACCAGCTGGCGAATCATCTCTTCGGCAGCCGGCACGCCCTCTTCTTCCTTGATGGAAGAGTGGCGCGCATAAAAGGCATAAGACCCCGGCGCCGGGAAGCCCAGGGTGCGAATGCGCTCGGCGATCGAGTCGACGGCTAGCGCCAGTTCGTTGTACTGCTCCTCGAACATCAGGTGCAGGGTGCGGAACGACGGACCTTCGACGTTCCAGTGGAAGTTGTGGGTTTTCAGATACAGCACGTAGGTATCCGACAACAGGCGGGAAAGCCCTTCGGCGATGGACTTGCGATCTTCTTCACTGATACCGATATCGATTGCCATGAAGTTCCCCTTTGCATTGGGCTTGATGATCAAGCAGGCCTGACACACTGTATCAACACTTTGCCCAACCCGCCCATGACCCAGCGCAAGCGAACGCCATCGGCCCCCTCGGTTTGAGAAGGGCCCGGCTTTGCTGTTAAATAGGCACGGTGCCACCCGTGCGGACTGTTATTGCCGGGTGCATAGGCTGGCGTACCGCGTGATCGCGTTCTACACCTCATGCGCACCGCGTTGCCAGCTCTTCCTGTGATCGGCCTTATCAACTGCGAGCCAACCCATGTTCAAGATCGTCCACCTGGTGACGGGCGTTGCGGCTTTGCTGCTCTCGCTCATACCCAGCCTGAAAACCGATGCGACACCCTTCCTGCAGCAACCCGACGCGGTCTACCTGGCCCTGCTCGGCCTGCTCAACCTGCTGCTGGCCCCGGTCGTACCCCTGTATTACCGCGGTGCACGCCAGCAGCTGCAGCACCTGGCCTGCGCCCTTTTGGTGGTGGCCGTGGTACTGCAGACACTGACCCTGCTCGCCCGCCCGGAAATGGGCAACCTGGCCGCCCTGGTGTGTGCCACCCTGGCCGTGGCCCTGCACCTGGCGGCCGGCTTTGCCCGCGGCAGCCGTAAGGTGCGCAGCAGCTCGAACGCCTCTCAGGACGCCGGCCAGCGGGACACCGGCACCGTGAAGTGGTTCAACACCTCCAAGGGCTTCGGCTTTATTTCGCGCGATTCGGGTGACGATATCTTCGTTCACTTTCGCGCCATTCGCGGCGAAGGCCACCGCATCCTGGTCGAAGGCCAGCGCGTGGAGTTTTCGGTCATGCACCGTGACAAGGGCCTTCAGGCCGAAGACGTGGTCGCGGTGAATCGCCGCTGACCACAGCCAGCCCTGGGGTTCCCCAGGGCTACCCTCCCCCCCTCAGTAATGCGGCGGCGGCGCCTCTTCCCCTTCACTGCCGTACTGGCCGACCATCTCCTCATAACGCTTGATCAGCTCGGCCACCTGCAATTGCAGGCGATCGATCACCTGCCCCTGCTCGGCCACCACATCATTGAGCGCCTGAATGGTGTCGTCCTGAAACGCCTGGCGGGTTTCCAGTTCGATGATGCGCGATTCCAGCGACATGTCAGGCCTCCTGGTAATCGTTTTCGAGCAGCGCACGCAGGCGCGCGCGAATCGCCTCCACCTGCTCCGGCGCATAAGCCAGCGCAGGCACCTTGCCCCACACCGGTGCAGGCCAGGCGGCGTCATGCTGGTGACGAACGATCACGTGCATGTGCATCTGGCTGACCACGTTGCCCAGGGTGGCAACGTTCATCTTGTCGGCGGCGAACTCGCGCTTGAGCGCCTCGGCCAGGTAAGTGGTTTCTTTCCACAGCTGCGCCTGGTCTTCCTGGCTCAAGTCGAACAACTCACTTGCACCTGGGCGCTTGGGCACCAGGATGAACCAGGGATAGTTGGCATCCTTGCTCAGCAGCAGCCGGCACAACGGAAAATCACCCAGTACCAGGGAATCCTGCTGCAAACGAGAATCCATCAAAAACACGGTAAACCTCCATCAAGCAAAACCGCCCGTGACTACGGGAGCATGGCCGCAAGGATACCCTGCTGCGCGGTTTCAGTTCAGCAATCGATGAAGGCTGCACAGTGGCGGTAACACAACGCTACTTTTCGCACCAAAATGAGGCCGCGCTACGACACACCACTACGGTTTTACCCAGCGCATCTACTCAACATGAACAGTCGCCGGTAACACATTGACTTTTATGACAGGTTTTTGCTTTTCCGGTGACATTTGTTTTGGCACACCATCATACAAGCCGCACCCCGTATTTCCGGCACTTTTCCACCTGCGGCCAAGGGTGTTGTGAAAATTTCATCAAGCGTTGTTAATTTTGAGCACGCTTGTTGCATTCCTTTCACGCCAAGTCGGCACGACACCTGCATGATGCGGTGGACGCGACAAATAACAACAGCGGCATTGGATTCACCAGGGAGTTTCTTCAACCGCAGCCGACACTTACGGCTTGCATGGGGTGACAGGAACAGCGCTGGGGTTGTACGCCCGGTAAAACCGGCGCGTGATTTGCGACACGGAAATACCTATAAGCGACATGGCTATAAAGTTCCCGAAAGGTTTTATATACCCATATCGCCAACAACAGTCAGCGTGCTATACATTTCCGCCGACATAACAAGAAAGAGCTGCCCCATATAACTAAAAAACTTGGGCGCAGCGGTACTCTTCCTAAAAACCAAAGGAGCAAATCACGATGCGCGTGATGAAGTGGAGCATGATCGCCCTGGCCGTTTCGGCAGGGACCTCGCAAATGGCCCTGGCATCTTCCCAGGACGAGTCCAAGGGTTTCCTCGAAGACAGCAAGCTGAACGTCAAGACTCGCATGCTGTACTTCAGCCGCGACTACCGTAACAACCCGGCTGGCAGCCAGAGCCGCGTAGAAGAAACCGGTCTCGGCTTCCTGGGCACCTACGAGTCGGGCTTCACCCAAGGCACCGTCGGCTTCGGTGTCGACGCCATCGGCATGCTGGGCCTGAAACTGGACAGCGGCAAAGGTCGCCACTCCACCGGCCAGTTCCCGACAGACGGCGACGGCCGTGCGCAGGATGAGTTCTCCGAAGGCGGCGGCGCGGTAAAAATGCGCATCTCCGATACCGTGCTGAAGTATGGTACCCAGTTCACCGCACTGCCAGTGCTGGCCACCGACGACAGCCGACTGCTGCCGGAAACCGTGGAAGGCGCGCTGATCACCAGCAGCGAAATCAAGGGCCTGACCCTGAACGCTGGTCACTTCACCGCCCTGAACGCCCAGTCTGAAAGCGACCACGACAGCCTGCACCTGAAGAAAGCCGATGTCGTCGGCGGCACCTACGCCTTCACCGACAACCTCAGCACCAGCCTGTACTACTCCAAGGTCGAAGACTACTGGCGCAAGTACTACGCCAACGTCAACTGGGCGCTGCCGATCTCCGACAAGCAAGGCCTGGTGTTCGACTTCAACATCTATGACACCAAGAGCGATGGCCAGGGCCTGCAACGTGCCGAGAACGATGGCACCACCAAGCTCGACAACCGTGCCTTCAGCCTGTCGGGCGCGTACAACATCGGCGCCCACACCTTCACCCTGGCTTACCAGAAAGTCACCGGTGACGGCGACTACGGTTACGGCGTGGACGGCGGCGGCACCATCTTCCTGGCCAACTCCGTGGCCCGTTCCGACTTCAACGCCGAAGACGAGAAATCCTGGCAGGCTCGCTACGACCTGAACTTTGCCGAGTTCGGCGTGCCAGGCCTGACCTTCATGACCCGTTACGTGCGCGGTTCCGATGCCAACACCGGCACCACCAGCAACGGCAAGGAATGGGAACGCGACATCGACATCAAGTACGTGCTGCAAGAAGGCCCGGCCAAGGACCTGAGCTTCCGCGTGCGTCAGGCCACCTACCGCTCTTCCGATGGCGTCTACTACGGCTCCCCATCGCTGGACGAACTGCGCCTGATCGTCGAGTACCCGCTGAGCATCCTGTAAGCCTGGCTTATAGCGTGCCCCGCACATGAAAAAGCCCGGCCAACGCGCCGGGCTTTTTCTTGGCTGACAACTGCCCCCGCCTGGGGCATTCTGTACGCCTTCGTTTCGCCCCCGTACAATGCGGGGTCATTTCAATGTCTTAGGCAATCGACACGGCTAACCATGCGCACCAGTCAATATTTGCTCGCCACCCAGAAAGAAACCCCTGCCGACGCAGTGGTCATCAGCCATCAGCTCATGCTGCGTGCCGGCATGATCCGCAAACTGGCCTCCGGCCTGTACACCTGGCTGCCGATGGGCCTGCGAGTCATGCGCAAGGTCGAAGCCGTGGTACGCGAGGAAATGAACGCCGCCGGCGCCCTGGAAGTGCTGATGCCGAGCATCCAGCCAGCCGAGCTGTGGCAGGAATCCGGCCGCTGGGAGCAGTACGGCCCTGAGCTGCTGCGCCTGAAAGACCGCCACAACCGTGATTTCTGCGTCGGCCCGACCCACGAAGAAGTCATCACCGACCTGGCCCGCAACGAGCTGTCCAGCTATAAACAGCTGCCGCTCAACATGTACCAGATCCAGACCAAGTTCCGTGACGAGATCCGCCCGCGCTTCGGCCTGATGCGCGGTCGCGAGTTCATCATGAAGGACGCCTACTCCTTCCATGCCGACCAGGCTTCCCTGCAGGAAACCTACGACCGCATGCACCAGGCGTACTCCAACGTCTTCACCCGCCTGGGCCTGGACTTCCGCCCAGTGCAGGCCGACACCGGCTCCATCGGTGGCAGCTACTCCCATGAATTCCACGTGCTGGCCGAATCCGGCGAAGACGACGTGATCTTCAGCGACAGCTCCGACTACGCCGCCAACATCGAGAAGGCCGAGGCCATCCCGCGCGAAACCGTGCGCCCTGCCCCAACCGAGGAGCTGCGCCTGGTCGATACCCCGGATGCCAAGACCATCGCCCAGCTGGTCGAGAACTTCGGCCTGCCGATCGAAAAGACCGTCAAGACCCTGATCGTGCACGGCGCCGAAGAAGGCAAGCTGGTGGCCCTGGTGGTGCGTGGCGACCACGAGCTCAACGAAATCAAGGCCGCCAAGCTGGAACAGGTCGCCGACCCTGTGGTCATGGCCAGCGACGCCGAACTGCGTGAGGCCATTGGTGCCGGCGCCGGCTCCCTCGGCCCGCTGAACCTGCCGCTGGAATGCGTGATCGACCGCTCTGTCGCCCTGATGAGCGACTTCGGCATCGGCGCCAACATCGACGACAAGCACTACTTCGGCGTCAACTGGGAGCGTGACCTGCCCGTTCCGGAAGTCGCCGACCTGCGCAACGTCGTCGAGGGCGACCCAAGCCCGGACGGCCAGGGCACCCTGGTGATCAAGCGCGGCATCGAAGTGGGCCACATCTTCCAGCTCGGCACCAAGTACAGCGAGGCACTCAAGTGCCAGGTACTGGGCGAGAACGGCAAGCCGGTCACCCTGGCCATGGGCTGCTACGGCATCGGCGTGTCCCGCGTGGTCGCCGCTGCCATCGAGCAGAGCTATGACGACAAGGGCATCATCTGGAACGACGCCCTGGCACCGTTCCAGATCGCCCTGGTACCGCTGCGCTACGAAACCGAAGTGGTGCGCGAGGCGACCGACAAGCTGTACGCCGAACTGACCGCTGCCGGCTTCGAAGTGCTGCTGGACGACCGCGACAAGAAGACCAGCCCCGGCATCAAGTTTGCCGACATGGAGCTGATCGGCATCCCACACCGTATCGTCGTCAGCGACCGCGGCCTGGCCGATGGCAACCTGGAATACAAGCACCGCACCGAGCAGGACGCCCAACCGCTGCCGCTCAATGAAGTGCTGAGCTTCCTGCAGGCCCGCGTTCGCCGCTGATAATCAATGCACGAGTGATCATGTCCAAGCGAAGTACCTTTACCCTGGGGGGTGCCGCACTGTGCGGCACCCTGCTCGTCAGCGGCTGCGCCAACCAGATGTCCCAGCGCAGCGAGCATGAGGAGCGCGTCGAGCGCAAACTGCTCGAGCACACCCTGCAGATCGATGTCGGCGAGCCCAAGGTGATGGAGCTTCCGCAACGGCGCGTGCGCATCCATGAACAGAAGCGCTTCGAAGTCACCGAGTTCGAAGTGACCCGGCGCTACGACCGCTATACGCCGTACCAGCCTTGGCGGGAGATCTACGAGATCCCGCTGGGCGCGGTGGCCGTGGTGGCCGGTGTCGGCGCCAACGTGGTCAACGTGTTCGCCCTGGGCAACCTGCCTGACAGCGTTACCCACGACTGGCTCAGCTATGGCGTGGCCGGGCTCAACCCGTTCATGAACGTGCAGTCCAATGGCCGGGCCCAGCAGAACCTGGCCGGGATCAGCGAAGTGCAGAAGGACAAGCGCGAGGAATTCACCAGCCTGCCGTGGAGCGAGCGCCTGGTCGAAGTGAAGGCCGGCAAGCTGACCCACGAGCTGACCACCGACAGGAACGGCGTGCTGCGCCTGAACCTGCTGGACAGCCCGTTCTCCGAGCAGCACCTGAACCACGTCGGCACCCTGCACCTGCAGGTGGTCGATGAGGAAAATGCGGTGCGCGGCGATGCCAGCCTGCTGGTCAGCGCGACCTTGCGCAATAAACTGCAGGAAGCCCACGAGCTGATTTTCGATGACCTCGAAGACGACGATGTGGGCCAGTGGGTGCACCGGGTCAAGCGCCTGTCGGAGCTGGGCCTGGAAGAGGAAGCCAGCGAGATGGAGCAGAGCCTG
>NZ_DJTF01000129.1:0-3439 GCF_002438125.1 Pseudomonas sp. UBA6315 | reverse complement strand
GGCGCCGGGTGCGGGTAGCAGGCGGGACGGCGGGGCTGGGTAAGCGTGGCCCGAGTATAGCTAGCGGGTCACGGTCCACACCAGTACCTTGCTGGCGCAATTGTCCTCTGTTTCGAGGATTTCCAGGCGATAACGGCCGATCTTCAGGCAAACGGCGCTTTCCGGGATGCTTTCCAGCGCTTCGGTGACCAGCCCGTTGAGGGTTTTCGGGCCGCCGTCGCAGGGCAGGTGCCAGCCCAGGGTGCGGTTGATCTCGCGCAGCGAGGCGGTGCCTTCGATGACGAAGGTGCCGTCGGCCTGGGGGTGGACGTGGGGGTTGTCCAGGCTCTGCTCGTCCTCGAACTCGCCGACGATCTCCTCGAGGATGTCCTCCAGGGTGACGATGCCCAGCACCTCGCCGTATTCGTCCACCACCACGCCCAGGCGCCGCTGCTGCTTGTGGAAGTTCAGCAATTGCAGCTGCAGGGGCGTGCTTTCCGGCACGAAGTAGGGCTCGTAGCAGGCACCGCGCAGCGCCTGGAGGGTCAGCTCGCCCCTGGGCAGCAGGTGGCTGATGAGCTTGGTGTTGAGGATCGCTTCGACCTGGTTGATGTCGTTGTGGTAGACCGGCAAGCGCGTGTGCCGGCTGACGATGAGCTGTTCGATGATGCGCTCGATCGGCTCGTCCAGGTTAATGCCGTCGACCTCGTTGCGCGGCACCAGGATGTCGTTGACGGTGATCTTGTCCAGCGCCTGCAGGCCGTCCAGCAAGCCGTGGCGAGGCGTTTCGGGCTCGTCGTCCTGGCCGTAGTCGTCATCTTGCTGGGGGTGCAGCGCAACCGCCGTGGGTTGCACGCGCAAGGGGCGCAACAAGAGCTTGGCGCAACCATCGAGCAGGCAGGCCAGCGGTTGCAGCAGCGCCAGGGGCGGCTTGAGCAGGCTGACGCCGAGGCTGACGAACGCTTGCGGGTTACGCCGAGCCAGGCGCCGTGGCAGGTATTCGGCAAGCACCAGCAGGGCCAGGGCCGCGCCCAGGCCGGCCAGCCAGAAGCCGTGTTCGCCGTTGTGGCGCTGGCCGATCAGGCAGGCCAGGCCCAGCACCAGCAGCTTGCCCAGGCTGGCGCACAGCACAAGGGCCTGGGCCGGCAGCGGCGGCTGGCCATCTTCGCCATTGCGCAGCGAACCGTTGAGTTGCACACGGGCGGCATCCACTGCCGTGCACAGCGCCGACCACAGCAGCGCCAGTGCCAAAGTGCCGAGTAGCGGAGCGTACGGCAGGGTGTCCATGGGCGACCGTCAGATATGCAGGATGAATTCGCGGACCAGCTTGCTGCCGAAATAGGCCAGCATCAGCAGGCAGAAACCAGCCAGGGTCCAGCGGATTGCCTTGTGGCCGCGCCAGCCCAGGCGCGTGCGGCCCCACAGCAGCACGCTGAACACCACCCAGGCCACGCAGGCCAGCAGGGTTTTATGCACCAGGTGCTGGGCGAACAGGTTGTCGAGGAACAACCAGCCGGAAATCAGCGACAGCGACAACAGGCACCAGCCTGCCCAGAGGAAGCCGAACAGCAGGCTTTCCATGGTCTGCAGCGGCGGGAAGTTGCGGATCAGCCCGGACGGGTGCTTGTTCTTCAGCTGGCGGTCCTGCAGTAGCAGCAACAGCGACTGGAACACGGCGATGGTGAATAGCCCATAGGCCAGGATCGACAGCAGGATATGCGCGAGGATGCCGGGTTCTTCGTTGATCAGCGGCACCGTGCCGGGTGGGGCGAACTGCGCCAGCAGCGCGGTCACCGCGCCCAGCGGGAACAGCAGCACCAGCAGGTTTTCCACCGGGATGCGCAGGCACGCCAGCAGGGTCAGGGCGATGACCGCCACGGCGATCAGGCTGGCGGCACTGAAGAAATCGAGGCTCAGGCCCAGCGGGGTGATGAGCTGGAAGAACAGCGCGCCGGCCTGGGCGAGCACGGCGAGGGCGCCAAGCAGGCCGAGCAGGCGTTTGTCGGCCTTGTTCGACTGGGCCAGGCGCGAACCTTGATAGACGGTCGCTGCTAGATAAAGGCCGGCGGCGATCAGGTTGGGGATGAGGCTGGGTGAGGAGAACATAAGTCCTGGTTGGCGAGCCTTAAAGAGACGGAGTTTGGCATAGATCGTCAGTACCAAGGAAGTCTGCTGGGGCCCTATCGCCGGCAAGCCGGCTCCCACAGGAAAGGGGCGCCGTGCTTGCAGGTGCCGGCTTGGCGGCGGCAGGGCCACCGAATATCCCTCCAGGGGTCAGCAAGGTGTGCGCCGCCGCCGCTCTTCGCTATAATCGCCGCCTTGCTGTGCCCAGCGCGTGTGCATTTTCACCTGGGCGCCTGACAAACCTCGGCTTTTACTGGGCCAGAAAGGATCACCATGTTCGAAAATCTGACCGACCGCCTGTCACAGACGCTGCGCCATGTCACCGGCAAGGCCAAGCTGACTGAAGACAATATCAAGGACACGTTGCGCGAAGTGCGCATGGCCCTGCTCGAGGCCGACGTTGCCCTGCCGGTGGTCAAGGATTTCGTCAACAGCGTCAAGGAACGTGCGGTCGGCACCGAAGTGTCGCGCAGCCTGACCCCGGGCCAGGCCTTCGTGAAGATCGTCCAGGCCGAGCTGGAAAGCCTGATGGGCGCGGCCAACGAAGACCTCGCGCTGAACGCGGCGCCACCTGCCGTGGTGCTGATGGCCGGCCTGCAGGGCGCCGGTAAGACCACCACCGCCGGCAAGCTCGCGCGCTTCCTCAAGGAGCGCAAGAAAAAGAGCGTGATGGTGGTGTCGGCCGACGTCTACCGCCCGGCGGCGATCAAGCAGCTGGAAACCCTGGCCAACGACATCGGCGTGACCTTCTTCCCGTCCGACATCAGCCAGAAGCCGGTCGCCATCGCCGAGGCGGCGATCCGCGAGGCCAAGCTCAAGTTCATCGACGTGGTCATCGTCGACACCGCCGGCCGCCTGCACATCGACGCCGACATGATGGACGAGATCAAGGCGCTGCATGCCGCGGTCAAGCCGATCGAGACCCTGTTCGTGGTCGACGCCATGACCGGCCAGGACGCCGCCAACACCGCCAAGGCCTTTGGCGAGGCCCTGCCGCTGACCGGCGTGGTGCTGACCAAGGTCGACGGTGACGCCCGTGGCGGTGCCGCGCTGTCGGTACGCGCCATCACCGGCAAGCCGATCAAGTTCATCGGTATGGGCGAGAAGACCGAGGCCCTCGAGCCCTTCCACCCCGACCGTGTCGCCTCGCGCATCCTCGGCATGGGCGACGTGCTCAGCCTGATCGAGCAGGCCGAGCAGACCATCGACAAGGCCAAGGCCGACAAGCTGGCCAAGAAGCTGAAGAAGGGCAAGGGCTTCGACCTCGAAGACTTCCGCGACCAGCTGCAGCAGATGAAGAACATGGGCGGCCTGGGCGGCCTGATGGACAAGCTGC
>NZ_DJTF01000113.1:825-8986 GCF_002438125.1 Pseudomonas sp. UBA6315 | reverse complement strand
AACTTCGGTTCGGTCGACGGCGACAACGCCGCGGCCATGCGATACACCGAAGTGCGCATGGCCAAGCTGGCCCACGAGCTGCTGGCCGACCTGCACAAGGAAACCGTCGACTGGGTGCCCAACTACGATGGCACCGAGCAGATCCCGGCGGTCATGCCGACCCGTATTCCCAACCTGCTGGTCAACGGCTCCAGCGGTATCGCCGTGGGCATGGCGACCAACATCCCGCCGCACAACCTCGGCGAGGTCATCGACGGCTGCCTGGCGCTGATCGACAACCCGGACGTCACCATCGATGAACTGATGCAGTTCATCCCGGGCCCGGACTTCCCGACTGCCGGCATCATCAACGGCCGCCAGGGCATCATCGAGGCGTACCGCACCGGCCGTGGCCGCATCTACATGCGTGCGCGCTCGGAAGTCGAAGACATCGACAAGGTCGGTGGCCGCCAGCAGATCGTCGTCACCGAGCTGCCGTACCAGCTGAACAAGGCGCGCCTGATCGAGAAGATCGCCGAGCTGGTCAAAGAGAAGAAGATCGAAGGCATCACCGAGCTGCGCGACGAGTCCGACAAGGACGGCATGCGCATCGTCATCGAGCTGCGCCGCGGCGAGGTGCCGGAGGTGGTGCTCAACAACCTCTACCAGCAGACCCAGCTGCAGAGCGTGTTCGGCATCAACGTGGTGGCCCTGATCGATGGTCGCCCGCGCCTGCTCAACCTCAAGGACCTGCTCGAGGCGTTCGTCCGTCACCGCCGTGAAGTGGTGACCCGCCGTACCGTGTTCGAGCTGCGCAAGGCCCGCGAACGTGGCCATATCCTTGAAGGCCAGGCGGTTGCGCTGTCCAACATCGACCCGGTCATCGCCCTGATCAAGGCTTCGCCGACGCCGTCGGAAGCCAAGGAAGCGTTGATTTCCACTGCCTGGGAATCCAGTGCCGTGCAGGTCATGGTCGAGCGCGCCGGCGCCGACTCCTGCCGCCCGGAAGACCTGCCCGAGCAGTTCGGCCTGCGCGATGGCAAGTATTACCTGTCGCCGGAACAGGCCCAGGCGATCCTCGACCTGCGCCTGCACCGCCTGACCGGCCTCGAGCACGAGAAGCTGCTGGCCGAGTACCAGGAGATCCTGGAGCAGATCGGCGAGCTGATCCGCATCCTCAGCAGCGCCGAGCGCCTGATGGAAGTGATCCGCGAAGAACTCGAAGCGATCCGCGCCGAATACGGCGATGCGCGCCGCACCGAGATCCTCAACGCCAGCCACGACCTCAACTACGGCGACATGATCCCGGAAGAAGAGCGCGTGGTGACCATCTCCCACGGTGGCTATGCCAAGACCCAGCCGCTGTCCGCCTACCAGGCTCAGCGCCGTGGCGGCAAGGGCAAGTCGGCGACCGGGGTGAAGGACGAGGACTACATCGAACACCTGTTGGTCGCCAACAGCCACGCCACCCTGCTGCTGTTCTCCAGCAAGGGCAAGGTGTACTGGAAGAAGACCTACGAAATCCCCGAGGCATCCCGCGCCGCGCGTGGCCGCCCGCTGGTCAACCTGCTGCCGCTGGAAGAGGGTGAGCGCATCACCGCCATGCTGCAGATCGACCTCGAGGCCTTGCAGCAGAGCGCCGATCCGGACGAAGAGCTGGAGGACGGCGACGAGGGCGTGATCGAAGGTGAAGTGGTCGAAGTCGAGGAAATCGACGAAGAAGACGGCGACACCCCTGAGTGGGTGGCCGAGCCTACCGGCGCCTACATCTTCATGGCCACCGCTTCCGGTACCGTCAAGAAGACCCCGCTGGTGCAGTTCGCCCGTCCGCGCTCCAACGGCCTGATCGCCCTGAAGCTGAAAGAAGGCGACACCCTGATTGCCGCGGCCATCACCGATGGTGCCAAGGAAGTCATGATGTTCTCCGACGCCGGCAAGGTGATCCGCTTCGCCGAAAGCGTGGTCCGCGAAATGGGCCGTACCGCCCGCGGCGTGCGTGGCATGAAGCTGGGCAAGGGGCAGCAGATCATCTCGATGCTGATTCCGGAGTCCGGCGCGCAGATCCTCACCGCCTCCGAGCGCGGTTTCGGCAAGCGCACGCCGCTGTCGAAGTTCCCGCGTCGCGGCCGTGGTGGCCAGGGCGTGATCGCCATGGGCACCAAGGGCCGCAATGGGCTGCTGATCGGCGCCATCCAGGTGCAGGAAGGCGAAGAAATCATGCTGATCTCCGACCAGGGCACGTTGGTGCGCACACGGGTCGGTGAAGTGTCCAGCCTGAGCCGCAACACCCAGGGTGTGACGCTGATCAAGCTGGCGGCTGACGAAACGCTGGTTGGCCTGGAACGTATCCAGGAGCCTTCGGAGGACGAGCTCGACGAACTGGTCGAGACGGACGCGGAAGGCGTCGAGGCCGATGCGGCGGACGGTGACAATGCCGGCGCCGAAGAGGCACCGCAAGAGTAAGCAAGCGCAACAACCCGAGCGGGGCGACCAAGGTCGCCCCGTTTGACTGATTAGAGACGTCAATGGGGCCGCTTTGCGGCGCATCGCCGGCGAGCCGGCTCCCACAGGTGCAGCGCAGACCGTGAATCTTGCGCGATCCCTGTAGGAGCCGGCTTGCCGGCGATGGCCTGCAAGGCAGGCCCCAGGCAAGCGACACAGTGGCAACTGGTCGGCATCGAATTACGATTTTGTTCTATTTGGCAGAGCGAGAGTGGATGTGAGCAAACGAGCCTTTAACTTCTGCGCAGGCCCTGCCGCGCTTCCTGAAGCTGTCCTGCAGCGTGCCCAGGCCGAAATGCTGGACTGGCGCGGCAAGGGCTTGTCGGTGATGGAGATGAGCCATCGCAGCGACGATTACGTGGCCATCGCCGAGAAGGCCGAGCAGGACCTGCGCGACCTGCTGTCCATCCCCTCGAACTACAAGGTGCTGTTCCTGCAGGGTGGCGCCAGCCAGCAGTTCGCCGAAATCCCGCTGAACCTGCTGCCCGAAGATGGCACCGCCGACTATATCGAAACCGGTATCTGGTCGAAAAAAGCCATCGAGGAAGCGCGCCGCTTCGGCAACGTCAACGTCGCCGCCAGTGCCAAGCCCTACGATTACCTGGCCATCCCTGGCCAGAACGAGTGGAAGCTGACCCAGAACGCCGCCTACGTCCACTATGCGTCCAACGAAACCATCGGCGGCCTGCAGTTCGACTGGGTGCCCGAGACCGGTGACGTTCCGCTGGTGGTCGACATGTCGTCCGACATCCTCTCGCGCCCGATCGATGTGTCCCAGTACGGCCTGATCTACGCCGGCGCGCAGAAGAACATCGGCCCGAGCGGCCTGGTGGTGGTGATCGTGCGCGAAGACCTGCTGGGCCGCGCCCGCAGCAGCTGCCCGACCATGCTCGACTACAAGGTCTCGGCCGACAACGGCTCCATGTACAACACCCCGGCAACCTATTCCTGGTACCTCTCTGGCCTGGTGTTCGAGTGGCTCAAGGAGCAGGGCGGCGTCGAGGCCATGGAGCAGCGCAACCGCGCCAAGAAAGACCGCCTGTATGGCTTCATCGATGCCAGCGAGTTCTACACCAACCCGATCAGCCACAACGCCCGTTCGTGGATGAACGTGCCGTTCCGCCTGGCTGACGAGCGCCTGGACAAAGCCTTCCTGGCCGGTGCCGATGCCCGCGGCCTGCTCAACCTCAAGGGCCACCGCTCGGTCGGCGGCATGCGCGCCTCGATCTACAACGCCCTGGGCCTGGAAGCGGTCGAAGCGCTGGTGGCCTACATGGCCGAATTCGAGAAGGAGCACGGCTGATGTCCGATCAGGAGTTGAAGGCGCTGCGTGTGCGCATCGACAGCCTCGACGAGAAGATTCTCGAGCTGATCAGCGAGCGCGCCCGTTGCGCCCAGGAAGTGGCCAAGGTCAAGACCGCTACGCTGGCTGAAGGCGAAAAGCCGGTGTTCTACCGCCCTGAGCGTGAAGCCGCTGTGCTCAAGCGCGTCATGGAACGCAACAAGGGCCCGCTGGACAACGAAGAGATGGCGCGCCTGTTCCGCGAAATCATGTCGTCCTGCCTGGCCCTGGAAGAGCCCCTGAAGATCGCCTACCTCGGCCCTGAAGGCACCTTCACCCAGGCTGCGGCGATGAAGCATTTCGGCCATGCCGTGGTCAGCCGCCCGATGGCGGCCATCGACGAAGTGTTCCGCGAAGTGGCGGCGGGCGCCGTCAACTTCGGCGTGGTGCCGGTGGAAAACTCCACCGAAGGCGCGGTCAGCCACACCCTGGACAGCTTCCTCGAGCACGACATGGTGATCTGCGGCGAAGTCGAGCTGCGCATCCACCATCACCTGCTGGTGGGCGAGAACACCAAGACCGACAGCATCACCCGCATCTACTCCCACGCCCAGTCCCTGGCCCAGTGCCGCAAGTGGCTGGACGCGCACTACCCGAATGTCGAGCGGGTGGCGGTGTCGAGCAATGCCGAGGCGGCCAAGCGCGTCAAGGGTGAGTGGAATTCGGCGGCGATCGCCGGTGACATGGCGGCCAACCTGTATGGCCTGACCCGCCTGGCCGAGAAGATCGAAGACCGCCCGGACAACTCCACGCGCTTCTTGATGATCGGTAGCCAGGAAGTGCCGCCGACCGGTGACGACAAGACCTCGATCATCGTGTCGATGAGCAACAAGCCGGGTGCCCTGCATGAACTGCTGGTGCCGTTCCACGAGAACGGGATCGACCTGACCCGCATCGAGACCCGCCCGTCGCGCAGCGGCAAATGGACCTACGTGTTCTTCATCGACTTCGTCGGCCATCACCGCGACCCGCTGATCAAGGCGGTGCTGGAGCAGATCAGCCAGGAGGCTGTGGCGCTGAAGGTGCTGGGGTCGTATCCGAAGGCAGTGCTTTGATTCAAGGCTGCAGGGGCCGCTTTGTGGCCCATCGCCGGCAAGCCGGCTCCTACACAATACCGGTGGGAGCCGGCTTGCCGGCGATGGGCTGCGACGCAGCCCCAGTAGCCACACAGACTGTCCTGATTTCTGAACAGGGTTCGCACTCGTGGTAAATGCAGTAACAACCAAACCCACACCGCTCATCAACCGCCTGGTCGTGGTCGGCCTTGGCCTGATCGGCGGCTCCTTCGCCAAGGGGCTACGTGAAAGCGGCCTGTGCCGCGAAGTGGTCGGTGTCGACCTGGATGCCGCCTCGCGCAAGCAGGCCGTGGCCCTGGGCGTGGTCGATCGCTGCGAGGAAGACCTCGCCAGCGCCTGCGTCGGCGCCGATGTCATTCAGCTGGCGGTGCCGATCCTGGCCATGGAAAAGCTCCTGGCCCGCCTGGCTCGGCTCGAGCTGGGCAATGCCGTGATCACCGATGTCGGCAGCGCCAAGGGCAATGTGGTACGCGCCGCCCGCGAAGTGTTCGGCCAGAGCCTGCCACGCTTCGTGCCCGGCCACCCGATCGCCGGTTCCGAGCAGAGCGGGGTGGAAGCCTCCAACGCTACCCTGTTCCGTCGTCACAAAGTCATCCTCACGCCGCTGGCCGAAACCGACCCTTCCGCCCTGGCTTTGGTCGACCGCCTGTGGCGCGCGCTGGGCGCCGATGTCGAGCACATGCCGGTGGAGCGCCACGACGAGGTGCTGGCCGCGACCAGCCACTTGCCGCACCTGCTGGCCTTCGGCCTGGTCGATTCGCTGGCCAAGCGCAATGAAAACCTCGAGATCTTCCGGTACGCTGCGGGTGGTTTCCGCGATTTCACGAGAATCGCCGGTAGCGATCCGACCATGTGGCACGACATCTTCCTCGCCAACCGCGAGGCGGTCCTGCGCACCTTGGACACATTTCGCAGCGACCTCGACGCCTTGCGCGACGCGGTCGATGCTGGGGACGGGCACCAGCTGCTGGGTGTATTCACCCGCGCACGGGTTGCCCGCGAGCATTTCAGTAAAATCCTGGCCCGCCGGGCCTATGTGGACGCTATGAACGCCAACGATCTGATTTTCCTGGCCCAACCGGGTGGCCGCCTGTCGGGGCGAATCCGCGTACCGGGCGACAAGTCGATTTCCCACCGTTCGATCATGCTCAGCTCGCTGGCCGAAGGCACGACCGAAGTCGAAGGCTTCCTCGAGGGTGAGGACGCCCTGGCGACCCTGCAGGCGTTCCGTGACATGGGGGTGGTCATCGAAGGCCCGAACCATGGCCGCGTGACCATCCATGGCGTTGGCCTGCACGGCCTCAAGCCGCCACCCGGGCCGATCTACGTGGGCAACTCCGGTACCTCGATGCGCCTGCTCTCGGGCCTGCTGGCCGGGCAGTCGTTCGACGTGACCATGACCGGCGACGCGTCGCTGTCCAAGCGCCCGATGAACCGCGTGGCCAACCCGCTGCGCGAAATGGGCGCGGTGGTCGAGACCGGCCCCGAGGGCCGCCCGCCGCTGACCATTCGCGGTGGCCACAAGCTCAAGGCATTGACCTACACGCTGCCGATGGCCAGTGCCCAGGTCAAATCCTGCCTGCTGCTGGCCGGCCTGTACGCCGAAGGCAAGACCACCGTCACCGAACCTGCGCCGACCCGTGACCACACCGAGCGCATGCTGCGTGGCTTTGGCTACTCGGTGCAAACCGATGGCCCGGTCGCTTCGCTGGAGTCCGGTGGCAAGCTCACCGCGACCCGCATCGAAGTGCCGGCAGACATTTCCTCCGCAGCCTTCTTTCTGGTGGCGGCCTCGATCGCCGAAGGCTCCGAGCTGGTGCTCGAGCACGTTGGCATCAACCCGACCCGTACCGGCGTGATCGACATCCTGCGCCTGATGGGCGGCGACATCACCCTGGAGAACCAGCGTGAAGTGGGTGGCGAGCCGGTGGCAGACCTGCGCGTGCGCGGCGCCAAGCTCAAGGGCATCGACATTCCTGAAGAGCTGGTACCGCTGGCCATCGACGAGTTCCCGGTGCTGTTCGTGGCCGCGGCCTGCGCCGAAGGGCGTACCGTGCTGCGTGGCGCCGAAGAGCTGCGGGTCAAGGAATCCGACCGCATCCAGGTCATGGCCGACGGCCTGATCACCCTGGGTGTGAAGTGCGAGCCGACCCCGGACGGCATCATCATCGATGGCGGCCCGATGGGCGGCGGCGAAGTGCATGGCCACGGTGACCACCGTATCGCCATGGCCTTCAGCGTCGCTTCGCTGCGCGCCAGCGCGCCGATCCGCATCCACGATTGCGCCAACGTCGCCACCTCGTTCCCGAACTTCCTCAAGCTGTGCGCCGAAGTCGGCATCCGCGTCGCCGAAGAGGGCAAGTCGTGAATTCGCAAGCACCGGTCATTACCATCGACGGCCCAAGCGGCTCGGGCAAGGGCACGGTCGCAGGCCTGCTGGCCCGCGAGCTGGGCTGGCGGCTGCTGGACTCCGGCGCGCTCTATCGTCTGCTCGCGTTCAACGCCACCAACCATGGCGTCGACCTGACCAACGAAGAGCTGCTCAAGGCCTTGGCCGCCCATCTGGATGTGCAGTTCATCGCCGCCGAGCCGGGTAAGCTGCAGCAGATCATTCTCGAAGGCGAGGATGTCAGCAACGTCATCCGCACCGAGACCGTCGGTGCCGGCGCGTCCATGGTCGCCTCCTTGCCGGCGGTGCGTGAGGCGCTGCTGCAGCGCCAGCGTGCCTTCCGCGAAGCGCCAGGGCTGATCGCCGATGGCCGCGACATGGGCACCGTGGTGTTCCCGGACGCGCCGTTGAAGGTTTTCCTGACCGCCAGCGCCGAGGAGCGTGCCCGCCGCCGCTACCTGCAGTTGAAGGGCAAGGGTGAAGATGTTAGTCTGTCGAGTCTGCTAGATGAGATTCGTGCGCGCGATGAGCGTGACACCCAGCGTGCAGTGGCCCCGCTCAAGCCAGCGGCCGATGCCATTCAGCTGGACTCAACCGAGTTGTCCATCGAGCAGGTGTTGCAACGTATCAGAAGCGAGCTCGCCCAGCGCGACTTGATCTGATCGCCAGGAGAGCCGGCAGGGGCACCAGTCAACGTCCTGCCAGCTTTCCTTTACTTAACGAAACCCACATTGTCTGGAATGTGGCTATGGGCGTCTGTTTCGCCCGAATCTACAGGAATTAAAATGAGCGAAAGCTTTGCAGAACTCTTTGAAGAAAGCCTGAAAACCCTCAATCTTCAGCCGGGCGCGATCATCTCCGGTATCGTTGTCG
>NZ_DJTF01000113.1:0-462 GCF_002438125.1 Pseudomonas sp. UBA6315 | reverse complement strand
GCTCCCTGGTTGATGTCCGCCCTGTGCGCGACACCACCCACCTGGAAGGCAAAGAGCTGGAATTCAAGGTCATCAAGCTGGACCAGAAGCGCAACAACGTTGTCGTTTCCCGTCGCAGCGTGCTGGAAGCCGAGAACAGCGCCGAGCGCGAAGCCCTGCTGGAAACCCTGCAGGAAGGCCAACAGGTCAAAGGTATCGTCAAGAACCTCACCGACTACGGCGCCTTCGTGGACCTGGGCGGCATCGACGGCCTGCTGCACATCACCGACATGGCCTGGAAGCGCATCAAGCACCCGTCGGAAATCGTCAACGTTGGTGACGAAGTCGACGTTCGCGTTCTGAAGTTCGACCGTGAGCGCAACCGCGTTTCCCTGGGTCTGAAGCAGATGGGCGAAGATCCGTGGGTAGCTATCACTTCGCGTTACCCAGAAGGTACTCGCGTACAGGCTCGCGTTACCAACC
>NZ_DJTF01000117.1:0-7866 GCF_002438125.1 Pseudomonas sp. UBA6315 | reverse complement strand
ATCCGCCGCCACCGGCTGTTCAAGCTGAAGATCGGCGCCAACCCGCTGGAGCAGGACCTCAAGCACGTGGTGGCGATCAAGCGCGAGCTGGGCGAGCGGGCCAGCGTGCGCGTGGACGTCAACCAGTACTGGGACGAGTCCCAGGCCCTGCGCGCCTGCCAGGTGCTGGGCGACAACGGCATCGACCTGATCGAGCAGCCGATTTCGCGCATCAACCGCGGCGGGCAAGTTCGCCTGAACCAGCGCAGCCCGGCGCCGATCATGGCCGACGAATCCATCGAAAGCGTCGAGGACGCCTTCAGCCTGGCCGCCGACGGCGCCGCCAGCATCTTCGCCCTGAAGATCGCCAAGAACGGCGGGCCGCGCGCCGTGCTGCGCACCGCGCAAATCGCCGAGGCAGCCGGTATCGCTCTTTATGGCGGGACCATGCTCGAAGGCTCGATCGGCACCCTGGCCTCGGCCCACGCCTTCCTCACCCTGCGCCAGCTGACCTGGGGCACCGAGTTGTTCGGCCCGTTGCTGCTGACCGAAGAGATCGTCAACGAGCCGCCGCAATACCACGACTTCCAGCTGCACGTGCCGCGCACCCCAGGCCTCGGCCTGAGCCTGGACGAAGCCCGCCTGGCGCGGTTCGCCCGCCGCTAACCCCAAGGAGAAACCCCATGCTGTTCCACGTGAAGATGACCGTGAAACTGCCGGTCGACATGGACCCGGCCAAGGCCGCGCAACTGAAGGCCGACGAAAAGGAACTGGCCCAGCGCCTGCAGCGCGAGGGCAGCTGGCGCCACCTGTGGCGCATCGCCGGGCACTACGCCAACTACAGCGTGTTCGACCTGCCCAGCGTCGAGGCGCTGCACGACACGCTGATGCAACTGCCGCTGTTCCCGTACATGGACATCGAGGTCGACGGCCTGTGCCGCCACCCCTCGTCGATCCATGCCGACGACCGCTGATTCCCTTTCGCACAAGAACAAGAGGTACCCACCATGACCGTGAAGATTTCCCAGACCGCCGACGTGCAAGCCTTCTTCCAGCAAGCTGCAGGCTTTGGCAATGACCAGGGCAACCCGCGCCTGAAGCGCATCATCCAGCGCGTATTGCAGGACACCGCGCGCCTGATCGAGGACCTGGAAGTCAGCGAAAACGAGTTCTGGCACGCCGTCGACTACCTCAACCGCCTGGGCGGGCGCGGCGAGGCCGGGCTGCTGGTGGCGGGCCTGGGCATCGAGCATTTCCTCGACCTGCTGCAGGACGCCAAGGACGCCGAGGTCGGCCTCACCGGCGGCACCCCGCGCACCATCGAAGGCCCGCTGTACGTGGCCGGTGCGCCGATCGCCGAAGGTGAAGTGCGCATGGACGATGGCAGCGAAGCGGGCGTGGCCACGCCGATGTTCCTCGAAGGCCAGGTGTTCGACCCTGCCGGCAAACCGCTGGCCGGCGCCACCGTCGACCTGTGGCATGCCAACACCCGTGGCACCTACTCGTTCTTCGACCAGAGCCAATCCGAATACAACCTGCGCCGGCGCATCGTCACCGATGCCGAGGGCCGCTACCGGGCGCGCTCCATCGTGCCCTCAGGCTACGGCTGCGACCCCCAGGGGCCGACCCAGGAGTGCCTCAACCTGCTCGGCCGCCATGGCCAACGCCCGGCCCACGTGCACTTCTTCATCTCGGCGCCGGGGCATCGGCACCTGACCACGCAGATCAACCTGTCGGGGGACAAGTACCTGTGGGACGACTTCGCCTACGCGACCCGTGATGGCCTGGTGGGGGAGGTGGTGTTTGCCGAAGGGCAGGAGGGGCGGTATGCCGAGTTGAAGTTCGACTTCCAGCTGCAAAAAGCGCAGGAAAGCGCCGATGAGCAGCGCAGTGGGCGGCCTCGGGCGTTGCAGGAAGGCTGAGGGCCCTATCGCCGGCAAGCCGGCTCCCACAGGTTCACCACCGTCCTCTGTGGGAGCCGGCTTGCCGGCGATCAAGGGCAAAGCCCTTGCCATCCACCCCTGTTGCGAGAGCCCCCATGAAAACCCTGATCAAGGACAGCTCGCTGTCCGCCCTCGTCGCCGGCTGCATCGCGACGATGATTTCCTACGCCGGCCCGCTGGTGATCATCTTCCACGCCGCCGAGGCCGCCGGCCTGTCCCAGGGCCTGCTGTCGTCCTGGGTCTGGGCGGTGTCCATGGGCAGCGCCGTGCTCGGCGCGGTGCTCAGCCTGCACTACCGGGTACCGGTGGTGATCGCCTGGTCGATCCCAGGCTCTGCGCTGCTGGTCACCGCCTTGCCGCAACTGGGCCTCGAGCAAGCGGTGGGGGCGTACCTGATCGCCAACCTGGTGCTGCTGCTGATTGGCATCAGCGGGGCGTTCGACCGCATCATCGCGCGGCTGCCCGGGTCGATCGCCGCCGGCATGCAGGCCGGCATCCTGTTCAGCTTCGGCACCGAGGTGTTCCGTGCGCTGCCGGCACAACCGGGGCTGGTGCTGACGATGTTCGCCACCTACGTGCTGATGCGCAGGGTGCAACCGCGGTACGCGGTGGCGGCGGTGCTGGCTGCCGGCGCCGTGGTAACGCTTGCCAGTGGCGCGTTTCGCAGCGAGGCGCTGGTACTGGCGTTGGCTTCGCCCCAGTGGATTACCCCGCAGTTCAGCCTGGCGGCGGTCTTCAGCCTGGCGCTGCCGATGGTGCTGGTGGCCCTGACCGGGCAGTTCATGCCGGGCATGGCGGTGCTGCGCAACGCCGGCTACGGCACGCCAGCAAGCCCGCTGATCAGCGCCAGTGCGGTCGGTGGCGCATTGCTGGCTCCATTCGGCTGCCATGGCCTGAACCTTGCCGCCGTCACCGCCAGCCTGTGTACCGGCCACGAGGCCCACGAAGACCCCCGTCGGCGCTATGCCGCAGCCGTGGCGGGCAGTGCGCTGTACCTGCTGCTGGGCATTGCCGGGGCGACGCTGATGTCGCTGTTCGCCGCCTTTCCTGCTGCGCTGATCGCCGCTCTGGCCGGGCTTGCGCTGTATGGCGCGATCAGTGAGGCGTTGGCCCGCAGCCTGGCTCAACCCGAGGAGCGCGATGCTGGCCTGTTCACCTTCCTGGTCACCGCTTCCGGGGTGTCGTTCCTGGGCCTGTCGGCCGCGTTCTGGGGCTTGCTGTTCGGCTTGCTGGCCCATGCGCTGCTGCATGTGCGCCGCCCACCCGCCATCCAGGCCCTGCGCCGCAATTGCTGAACCGTCGTATTCCCAACGCTTTACCCATAACAACAAGATCAAGAGAGCTTCGGAATGAACCACACCCCCTGCGTTGCCATCGGGCTGACCCTGTTCAGCCAGCCGTTACTCGCTGCCCAAGGCGGCTTCTTCGAAGAGGCCAAGGCCAGCCTCAGCGCCCGCAACTACTACTTCAGCCGCGACTACTCGGACATCGTCGGCGCCAACCAGCAGTCCAAGGCCGAGGAGTGGGCCCAGGGTTTCATCCTCGATTTCAAGTCCGGCTACACGCCGGGCCCGGTCGGGTTTGGCGTGGACGCCCTGGGCCTGCTGGGGATCAAGCTCGACAGCAGCCCGGACCGCGTCAACACCGGGTTGCTGCCAGTGCACGGCGATGGCCGCGCCGCCAACGAGTACAGCCGCCTGGCGCCGACCTTCAAGGCCAGGCTGTCGAACACCGAGCTGCGCATCGGCGAGCTGCAACCCAACCTGCCGGTGCTGACCTTCAGCGATATCCGCCTGCTGCCACCGACCTACCAGGGCGTCAGCCTGAGCTCAACGGAGTTGGAGGGCCTGACGCTGCAGGCCGGGCACCTGCGCTCGACGCACCTGCGCAACGAGGGCGGCGACGGCAAGATGAACGCGATGCTCGGCCACGTGCCCCAGCGCCAGGCTGAAAGCGATGGGTTCAACTATGTCGGGGGCGACTACGCGTTCAATGCCAACCAGAGCAGCGTGAGCCTGTGGTACGGGCAACTGGAGGACATCTACGCGCAGGGCTTTGTCGGCTTCAAGCACAGCAAGCCGGTGGGGGACTGGGTGCTCAGCGCCAACCTTGGCTATTTCACGGCCCGGGAAGACGGCGACGCGTTGCTCGGCAACATCGACAACCAGGCGTTGTTTTCGCTGCTGAGTGCCAGGCTCGGTGGCCACAGCTTCTACGTGGGCTACCAGGGTATCTATGGCGACAGCCCGTTTCCACGGGTATTCGCCAACATTTCGCCGTTGGGCAACGAAGTGCCGACCTATGAGTTCGCCTACACCGACGAGCGTTCCTACCAGCTGCGCTACGACTACAACTTCGCGGCCCTCGGCGTGCCGGGGCTGACAGCGACGGTGCGCTATATCACCGGCAACAACGTGGACACTGGCCAGGGCTACGAGGGCAAGGACCGCGAGCGCGACATCGACCTGGGCTACGCGGTGCAGAGCGGGGTGCTCAAAGGCCTGGGCATCCGCGTGCGCAATGCCATGGCGCGGTCCAACTACCGCACGGACATCGACGAGAACCGGTTGATCCTGGTGTACACCTGGCAGCTGTTCTGAGCCAGCACCGGCCCTATCGCCGGCAAGCCGGCTCCCACAGGATTTCACAGGCTGCGGTGGCGCTGTGGGAGCCGGCTTGCCGGCGATAGGGCCATCCGCTGTCACACACCTGCATTTGCACCCTCTGGATCAACAAGGTTAGGTTTCCTACATCACCCCCTCAGGAAGCCTACCCTTGGACTCCATCACCCAAGCCGTTCTGGGCGCCGCCCTCCAGGGTACGGTGCTCGGCCGTATCCAGGGCCGCCGCTCACTCATCTACGGCGCCGCCCTGGCCACCGTGCCGGACCTCGACGTGGTCATCCGCTACGCCGACCCGGTTTCGCAGATGACCTATCACCGCGGCTTCTACCACTCGCTCTTCGTGCTCACCGGGCTCGCCCTGCTGCTGGCCTTGCTGGTCAACTGGCTAGGGCGAACACGCTGGCCAACCCAGGGCTACACGCTGGGGCGCCTGTTCCTGGCCTTCTGGCTGGTGCTGGTGACCCACCCGCTCCTGGATGCGTTCACGGTCTACGGCACCCAGCTGTTCTGGCCGCTGCAGACCACGCCGCTCAGTTGGGCGGCGGTGTTCATCATCGACCCGCTGTACACCGTGCCACTGCTGGCCGCCGTGCTCTACACCGCAATCAAGGGCATCAACCACAAGGCCTTGCGCCTGATGAGCCTTGCGTTGATCTTCAGCACGGCCTACCTGGGCTTCGGCTTGGCCGGGCGCATGGTGGCCGAGCATCGCCTGCAGGCAGCCCTCGACCAGCAAGGGGTGGCGGTGACCCAGGTGCGTGCGGTGCCGATGGCCTTCAACAGCCTGGTCTGGCGGGTGCTGGCCAAGACCCCGGATGGCGACTACTACGAAGGCATCAGCAGCCTGTTCGACCGCGCGCCGCCGGAAATGCAGCGCTTGCCACTGAACCTCGCGGCCGCCGATGGCATCCCGTCGGCGCCCTTGCTGCAACGCCTGCGCTGGTTCACCGATGACTGGCTGCGCTACGACCAGGTCGGCGATGCGCTGGTGGTCACCGACCTGCGCATGGGCATCCCCGGCAACTACACCTTCCGCTTCAACATGGCCCACCGCGACCGCCAAGGGCACTGGGTGGCCGATACGCCGAGCCGCTTCGTGGGGGCGGGGCCGGGCTCGATGTTCGACGGCCACGACCTGGCGTTGATCTGGCGGCGCATCCTCGACCAGCAACCGCCGCTGCCCTTGGCCGCCTGGACCACCCAGTACCTGGGCCAGGCCGCCGAGCCTGGGCGCTGACCGGTGCGCTCGGCCGGCCTGGACCTGGTCAAGTGGACGGCAATGCTGACCATGGTCGCCGATCACCTGCGTTTCCTGTGGCCGGCCGCCGATGGCCTGTTCATCGTCGGCCGGCTGGCGTTTCCACTGTTTTGCCTGGCCATCGCCGCCAATGTGGCGCGGGCGAGCAGCATTCACGTGCGCTACCTCGGCTGGATGCTGGCCTTTGCCGTGGTGTCGGAAGGGCCTTATCGCTGGCTCGATCCGCACACCCAGACCTTCAGCGTGATCCCCACCCTGGCCTTGGGCGTACTGGTGGCCTGGGGCGTGCGGCATCCCCAATGGTGGGCTCGCTCGGTCGGGCTTGCCGCAGTGCTGACCGGAGCACTGTTCAGCCAGCAACTGATGTACGGCCTGCCCGGCGTGCTGCTGCCTGCGGGGTGGCTGATGGCGCGCCGCACGGGCGGGATCACCTGGTTGTTGCCCTGCCTGCTGGCGGTGGCGGGCAACCTGACCAACAGCTGGTTGCGCGGCCACCCGCTGGCGCCTGTCACGCTATTGACGATGGCCGCCGCGCTGTCGGCCATCCCCGTCGGTTGCCTGTTGCTGCGCCTGGACCACTTGCATGTGCCTGCCGTCAAGCGCTGGGGTTACCTGTTCTACCCCGCGCATCTGCTGGTTTTGAAGGTACTGATGCTAGTGCTGGCCGCTGCGGTTGGAGGGTAGGCCGGTGCGGGCGCCTGATAGCCCTGACAAAAATGATAGTGGCGCACTTTGCATGTATGGCTGATCCTGATAGGGCCGGGACTTGTCAGACGATGAGATAACACCCAAGGCAACACGCAGCTAGCAAACGAGGATTCAGCGCATGGCCAACAGAGAGACCGGAACCGTTAAATGGTTCAACGATGAAAAAGGCTTTGGCTTCATTACCCCGAAAAACGGTGGTGATGACCTGTTCGTTCATTTCAAGGCCATCGAGTCAGATGGTTTCAAGTCCCTGAAAGAGGGCCAGACTGTCAGCTTCGTTGCTGAAAAAGGGCAGAAAGGTATGCAGGCTGCTCAAGTACGCGTCGAATAGTCGGCGGCTTCAAGAAGAGGGCCCTTAGGGGCCCTTTTTTTGTGATTGGCGTGCGCAAACTAGTAGAAATGCCAGTAGCCCCTTTGCCCTGAAAGCCACAAGATCAACACGGACGGTGAAATGATTCCAGAGGTTTAGAAGGGCCTGACCCACACAATCACTAGCGGAGACTGTTCATGTCCAAACGCACTCAGTATCCGGCCACACCTTCGGTTGCACTTGTCGACCCTGATTTCGTGGCGCCGCAGGACGGGCAGTTGGTTTTTCTAAAGGATGCGGTAGGTGACGGTACACCGGTCATCCGTGAAGGCCAGCATGTCAGCTACGAATTGGTTCAAGGGCAGGACGGCCTTTGGTACGCCGTCAATATCGTCATCGAAGACGAACCGCCCTTGAATTAGCACGCTTACGCTCAGCTGCGCGCCACACGCCCACTGACAAAATGCGCCACATCGTTGAACCCTGGCGTGGACGCATGCCCCGGCGTCACCAGCGAGTCGATGAAGGCCTCGTCCTCGGCCGTGATCTTCACCTCCAGCGCACCTCCGTAAGTGTCCCACTGCGCCTCGGTACGTGGCCCGACGATGGCCGAGCTGACCAGCTGGCTATTGAGCACCCAGGCGATCGCGAACTCGACCATGCCCACGCCCTTGGCCTGCACATACGCCTGGATGTCGCGGGCGATGGCCAGCGACTCCTGGCGCCATTCCACCTCCAGGATGCGCTTGTCCTGGCGCGCGGCGCGGCTGCCGGCTTCGGGCGCTGCGCCCGGCGCATACTTGCCGCTGAGCACGCCGCGGGCCAGCGGGCTGAACGGCACCACGCCCAGGCCATGGTAGGCGGCAGCGGTCAGCTGCTCGGGTTCGGCCTGGCGGTTGACGATGTTGTACAGCGGCTGGCTGACCACCGGCTTGGCCACGCCCAGGCGCTCGGCGACGTTGCAGATCTCGGCGATGCGCCAGCCGCGGTAGTTGGACACGCCCCAGTAGCGGATCTTGCCCTGCTGCAGCAGGTCGCCGATGG
>NZ_DJTF01000005.1:0-5233 GCF_002438125.1 Pseudomonas sp. UBA6315 | reverse complement strand
AATTGTAGCGTTTGCCTAGAGCACTGTAACAACTTAAGCCCCGTCAAGAGCGGATTGCAGTGCTCCAGGCGTACCTTGGGCTCAGAGGCGGAACTCGTGGCCCAGGTACACTTCCTTGACCAGGTCGTTGGCCAGGATGGTTTCGGCATCGCCCTCGGCGATCAGCTGGCCATCGTTGACGATGTACGCGGTTTCGCAGATATCCAGGGTTTCACGGACGTTGTGGTCGGTGATCAGCACACCGATGCCCTTGGCCTTGAGGTGGTGGATGATCTGCTTGATGTCGCCCACGGAGATCGGGTCGACGCCGGCAAAGGGTTCGTCCAGCAGGATGAACTTGGGCGCAGTCGCCAGTGCGCGGGCAATCTCGACCCGGCGGCGTTCACCACCGGACAGGCTCATGCCGAGGTTGTCGCGGATGTGGCTGATGTGGAATTCCTGCAGCAGGCTTTCCAGTTCCTTGCGCCGGCCCTCGCGGTCGAGTTCCTTGCGCGTTTCGAGGATCGCCATGATGTTGTCGGCCACCGACAGCTTGCGGAAGATCGAGGCTTCCTGCGGCAGGTAGCCGATGCCGGCGCGGGCGCGGCCGTGCATGGGCTGGTGGCTGACATCGAGGCTGTCGATCAGCACCCGGCCCTGGTCGGCCTGGACCAGGCCGACGATCATGTAGAAGCAGGTGGTCTTGCCGGCGCCGTTGGGGCCGAGCAGGCCGACGATCTGCCCGCTGTCGATCGACAGGCTGACGTCGCGCACGACTTGCCGCCCTTTGTAGCTCTTGGCCAGGTGCTGGGCTTTGAGGGTTGCCATTTACTCGGCCTTCTTCTTCGGCTGGATCACCATGTCGATGCGCTGACGTGGTGCAGTGACGTTGCCGCCACGACCGGCGGTCGCCACCTGGGACTTGGTGTTGTAGACGATCTTCTCGCCTTCGGTGGTGTTGCCTTCGTTCTCGACCTTGGCGCGGTCGGTGAGAATCACCGTGTCTTTCTGCGCCTGGTACTGGATGGTGATCGCCCAGCCTTTCATCTTGTCGGGCTTGGCGGTGCTCTGCTGCTGCTCGAAATAGGCCAGGTTGCCCACCGAGGTGACCACGTCGATGTCGCCGTTGGCGGCGCGGGTCATGGTCACGGTGTTGCCTTTGATCATCATGGAACCTTGGGTGATGATCACGTCACCGGTGTAGGTGGCCACGCCTTGCTTGTCGTCCAGGTGCGCGTTGTCGGCCTGGATGCGGATCGGCTGGTCACGGTCGGTCGGCAGGGCGAAGGCGCTCGCGCTTCCCAGTGCTGCGCTCAGGCTGAGCAAAAGGGGGAGGGTTTTAACGAGCCTCATACTGTCCTCTTACGTTAGAAAGCAGGTCCATCCTGCCTTCTTTCAAATACGCTTTCATTCCCTTGCCCGTGGTCGTGCCACCGGCGCCGTCGATTCTAACGGCTTGCTCGGTCTGCGCATATTGCTTCTGTGGGAATACGGTCATGCGCGAGCTGGTAATGATGGTTTCGCGCTGTTTTTCATCAGTGCGGGCCACGCGCACCTGGTCGATCAGTTCGACTTCGCTGCCGTCGGGGCTGACTTCGGCGCGAACGCTCTGAACGTGCCAGGGGTATTCGGTGCCCCGGTACATGTGCAGGTCCGGCGTGGTCACCAGTGTGACCTCGCTGGCCTTGAGGTGTTCGACCTTGTCGGCGGTCATTTCGTACTGCAGCCTGCCATCGGGCAGGAATTGCACGCTGTGGGCGTTGGTCGCGTAGTAGTCGATGGCGCTTTCGTCGACCTCGGCCACCGGCTTGTCGAGGAAGCTCTCCGGGCTGACATTCCAGTAGCCGATCGCCACCAGCAGGGCGGCGATCAGCGCGAGCAGCACAATGTTGCGGGCTTTCTTGCTGAACATGGTCGGCCTTAAAGGTAATGGGCGTTGGCAGCGTCCAGGGTGCCCTGGGCCTGCATGATCAGTTCGCAGAACTCGCGGGCGGCGCCTTCGCCACCGCGCGCCTGGGTCACGCCGTGGGCGTGCTGGCGAACAAATGGCGCGGCGTTGGCCACCGCCATGCCCAGGCCCACCCGGCGAATCACCGGCAGGTCGGGGAGGTCGTCGCCCAGATAGGCGACCTGTTCATAGCTTAGGCCCAGTTCGGCGAGCAGGCCGTCGAGCACCACGATTTTGTCCTCGCGGCCCTGGAACAGGTGCGGGATGCCGAGGTTCTTCGCCCGGCGCTCGACCACCGGGGTCTTGCGCCCGCTGATGATCGCGGTGGTCACGCCCGAGGCCATGAGCATCTTGATGCCGTGGCCGTCGAGGGTGTTGAAGGTCTTGAACTCGCTGCCGTCTTCGAGAAAGTACAGGCGCCCGTCGGTGAGCACGCCGTCGACATCGAAAACCGCGAGTTTGATGGCTTTGCCGCGTTGCAGCAGATCCTGGGTCATTTGCAGGGTTCTCCTTACATCACGCCGGCGCGCAGCAGGTCGTGCATGTTCAAGGCGCCGGTCGGGTGGTCGTGCTTGTCCACCACCACCAGGGCGCTGATCTTGTGGTCTTCCATGATCTTCAGCGCTTCGGCCGCGAGCATGTCGGCGCGGGCAGTCTTGCCGTGCACGGTCATTACCTGGTCAATCAGGGTGGTGTGCACATCGATGCTGCGGTCCAGGCTGCGGCGCAGGTCGCCGTCGGTGAAGATCCCGGCCAGCTTGCCGTCCTTCTCCAGCACCACGGTCATGCCCAGGCCCTTGCGGGACATTTCCAGCAGCGCGTCCTTGAGCAGCGTGCCGCGTTGCACCTTTGGCAGTTCGTCGCCAGCGTGCATCACGTTCTCGACCTTGAGCAGCAGGCGCCGGCCCAGGGCGCCGCCGGGGTGCGAGAAGGCGAAATCCTCGGCGGTGAAGCCGCGTGCTTCGAGCAGGGCGATGGCCAGTGCGTCGCCCAGCACCAGCGAGGCGGTGGTCGAAGACGTCGGTGCCAGGTTCAGCGGGCAGGCTTCCTGGGCGACCCGGGCGTCGAGGTTGACCTCGGCGGCCTGGGCCAGGGGCGAGTCGGGGTTGCCGGTCAGGCTGATGAGCTGGATGCCGAGGCGCTTGATCAGCGGCAACAAGGTGACGATCTCTGCCGTGCTGCCCGAGTTGGACAGGGCGAGAATGACGTCGTCGCGGGTGATCATGCCCATGTCGCCGTGGCTGGCTTCGGCCGGGTGCACGAAGAACGCCGGCGTGCCGGTGCTGGCCAGGGTCGCGGCGATCTTGTTGCCGATGTGCCCGGACTTGCCCATGCCCACGACCACGACGCGGCCCTTGCTCGCCAGGATCAGCTCGCACGCCTTGACGAAATTGGCGTCGATGCGGGCCATCAGGCCCTCGACGGCCTCGAGTTCAAGGCGCAGGGTGCGCTGGGCGGATTGGATCAGCTCGCTGGATTGGCTCATGTGTGGAAAACGATGTCTGATGAAAAGGCGGCGATTATAGCCGCAATGGAAGAAAGCCTCATCTTTTCGATTGCTGTAACAAATGTCACCAAAGTCTGTCATTGGCCTGAACGACTCGCTCCATGGCCTTGGGGGCGCACTGTGAGCGGTGCTATAGTTCGCCGCTATTCGGCCCGTCAGGGGCGCGTGTGCCTTCATGAAGGGGGCCGGCGTCCATAAGGACGAGGCTGCACTAGCAAGGAGTCTAGATGAGTGTGGATAGCGCCTACGCGGTCGAGTTGAAGGGAGTCACCTTCAAGCGCGGTTCGCGCAGCATTTTCAGCAATGTCGACATACGCATCCCGCGTGGCAAGGTCACCGGCATCATGGGGCCGTCGGGTTGCGGCAAGACGACATTGCTGCGTTTGATGGGGGCACAGCTGCGCCCGTCCAGCGGCGAAGTATGGGTGGCCGGGCAGAACCTGCCGAGCCTGTCGCGCAGCGATTTGTTCGACGCGCGCAAGCAGATGGGCGTGCTGTTCCAGAGCGGCGCGCTGTTCACCGACCTGGATGTGTTCGAGAACGTCGCCTTCCCGCTGCGGGTGCATACCCAGCTTTCGGACGAGATGATCCGCGACATCGTGCTGATGAAGCTGCAGGCCGTGGGCCTGCGCGGCGCCATCGACCTGATGCCCGATGAGCTGTCCGGTGGCATGAAGCGCCGCGTGGCGCTGGCCAGGGCGATCGCCCTGGACCCGCAGATCCTCATGTACGACGAACCGTTCGTCGGCCAGGACCCGATCGCCATGGGCGTGCTGGTGCGTCTGATCCGTCTGCTCAACGATGCCCTGGGCATCACCAGCATCGTGGTCTCCCACGACCTGGCGGAAACCGCCAGCATCGCCGACTACATCTACGTGGTCGGTGATGGCCAGGTGCTGGGCCAAGGCACCCCCGACGAGCTGATGGGCTCGGACAATCCGCGCATTCGCCAGTTCATGAAAGGCGACCCGGACGGCCCGGTGCCATTCCACTTCCCTGCGCCTGACTACCGCGCCGATCTGCTGGGGGCGCGTTGATGCGTAGAAAATCCCTACTCGAACGTATCCGCCTGCTCGGCCGCTCGGCCATCGACGTGCTGGCAGTGCTCGGGCGTTCCTGCCTGTTCCTGTTCCATGCGCTGGTCGGCCGCGGCGGCATCGGTGGCGGCTTCCAGCTGCTGACCAAGCAGCTGTACTCGGTGGGCGTGCTGTCGCTGGCGATCGTCGCCGTGTCCGGTGTGTTCATCGGCATGGTGCTGGCCCTGCAGGGCTACAGCATCCTGACCAAGTACGGTTCCGAGCAGGCGGTCGGCCAGATGGTCGCCCTGACCCTGCTGCGCGAGCTGGGGCCGGTGGTGACCGCGCTGCTGTTCGCCGGGCGTGCCGGCTCCGCCTTGACCGCCGAGATCGGCAACATGAAGTCGACCGAGCAGCTGTCGAGCCTCGAGATGATCGGCGTCGACCCGCTCAAGTACATCATCGCGCCACGCCTGTGGGCCGGTTTCATTTCCCTGCCGTTGCTGGCGCTGATCTTCAGCGTGGTCGGCATCTGGGGCGGCTCGTGGGTCGCGGTGGACTGGCTGGGTGTGTACGAGGGCTCGTTCTGGGCCAACATGCAGAACAGCGTTTCCTTCACCGACGATGTGCTCAACGGCTTGATCAAGAGCCTGGTATTTGCCTTCGTCACGACCTGGATCGCCGTATTCCAGGGGTATGACTGTGAGCCCACCTCAGAGGGGATCAGCCGTGCCACCACCAAGACCGTGGTCTATGCCTCATTGGCAGTACTGGGTCTGGACT
>NZ_DJTF01000106.1:31571-33216 GCF_002438125.1 Pseudomonas sp. UBA6315 | reverse complement strand
GGTCGAAGACCTTGGCCAGGTCGGCGTCGGCGATGCCGCCGCCCGAATCGAGCACGCTCAGGCGCCACTGCGTGCTGTCGGGCTCGATGCGGATCTCCAGGCGCTTGTAGCGCTTGTCGGCCATGGCATCGAGGGCGTTGCGCAGCAGGTTGATCAGCACCTGCTCCAGGCGGATGGCATCGCCACGCACCCAGGCCGGGCGCGCCAGGTACAGGGCCACTTCGACGCCGTCGCCACGGATGCGGGTGTCGAGCAACTGCAGGGCCTGATCGACCACGGTGGCCAGGTCCAGCCGCTCGCGCAGGCCGCCTGGGCTGTTGCGGGCGAAGGTCTTCAGGTGGCCGGTCAGCGCGGCCATGCGCGTGAGCATCTGCTCCAGCGGCTCCAGGGCCTTGCGCGCTTCTTCGTAGCGGCCATGGTCGAGCAGCAGGCGCAGGGTTTCCAGTTGCATGCGCTGGGTGGTCAGGGGCTGGTTGATCTCGTGGGCCATGGCCGCGGACATCTGCCCCAGGGCGGCCAGCTTGGCCGACTGCACCAGGCCTTCCTGGGCGGTGCGCAGCTCGCGGGTACGTTCCTCGACCTGGCGCTTGAGCTCATCGCGGCTGCGCTGGCGCAGGCGGGCCAGGCGCCAGCGCTGGCTGACGAACAGCGCGGCGAAGACCAGGCTCAACCACACGGCGGCAGCCCCGAGGGCAGCGTTGCGGCCATCGGCTGCCACTTGCGGCTTGCGCAGCAGGTGCAAGGTCCAGCCTTCGCCCTCCAGCGGCAGGCTTTCCCACAGGTACTCGGCGGGCCCCTCGGGGCCTTGCACGCGGGTGAGCTGACTGTTGCTGGCAAAGTGGGTCAGTACTTGATGCTGCAGGGGTACCAGTGGCTGCTTGTCGTACTGCCGGGTTTCGGCAAGTTCCGCGCGGTCGGCGCCGCTGAGCGGTTGCAGCTCGCGGTAGCGCCAGCCGTCCTGGTTGGCGATGAAGGTGATGCCGCGCGCGTCGCTGACCAGGAGGATATCGCTGCCCTGGCGCCATTCGCGTTCCAGCTCGGGGAACTCGAGCTTGACCACCATGGCACCGAGAAAGCGCCCGTGCTCGTCGTTGACCGCGCTGGCAAGAAAGTAGCCCGGCACGCCACTGGTCACGCCGACCGCATAGAAGCGGCCGCTGCCCTGGCTGCGGGTTTGTTTGAAATAGGGGCGAAAGCCGTAGTTGGAGCCCACGTAGGTGGTCGGCAGGCGCCAGTTGCTGGCCGCTACCGCAAGGCCGGTGCGGTCGAGCAGCTCCAGGGTGGAGGAGTTGGCGGCGCCGTTGATGCGTTCGAGCTTGCGGTTCAGGGCATCCTGCACCGCTTCGCCGACCGGGCCGCGCAAGGCTTCGATGAGCTCCGGGTCCAGCGCCAGCACCGCAGGCAATGCGCGGTAGCGTTCGATCAGGGTGTGCAGCGAATTGGCGTACAACCCCAACTGCTGGCTGGCGCGGCGGGCGTCGTCTTCCATGGCCTGGCGCTTGGCCTGGTGCATGGCCCAGCCGGCGCTCAGTGCGGTACCAGCGAGGATCAGCAGGGTGATCAGCCCCAGACGCAGGGCGCGAAAGGTAAAGGGCATGGGGCGGGTCCGGGTGGTGGGGTTGTCAGGCGGGCCCCATCGCCGGCA